>JANOKE010001142.1:0-7288 GCA_031419135.1 Gemmatimonadaceae bacterium | reverse complement strand
GTCATGACCCGACGTGAAAATGACATGATTCGCATGGCTGTAAATTACCCCGATGGGTGCCAGGATATCCCTGCCCTGCGCCCGATGGACATCATCAGGCGACTATCCGTCGTGGGTTCCCCATCTCCGAGCCTCAATCATGCAGTCACGGTTTGTTCACGTCGCCGTACTCGCCCTCGCCGCGAGCACTTCGCTGGCGTCGCAACCGGCACCGGATCGGCGTGCAGACAGCGCTGCGGTTGTCGGTGTCGCCGAGGGCGTGTTGCGCGCCATTTCGACGCGTGATACCACGCTGGCGCGACGATTGTTGCTGCCCGGGGCCCAGTTGGCGAGCATCACCGATCCGGCAGGTCCCAACAGTGCTGGCCGCGCCCAGAACGACAGTCAATTCGTGGCATCGCTGGGCGTCGGGCAGCAGACGTTTCTGGAGCGGATGTGGAGTCCAACGGTCTTTCTGCAGGGGTCGTTGGCGGTGGTTCGCACGCCCTACGATTTCCACATCGACGGGGTGTTCTCGCACTGCGGCGTAGACGTGTTCACGATGGTCCGGTCGCGTGGTGAATGGCGCGTTACACACATCGTGTACACAACGCAGCGACAAGGGTGTGCGCCGAGCCCGTTGGGCGTGCCGGCCAAGGCGCCGCCAGAACAGCACACCAATTGAACCGCAGCGTCGTCGCGCAGGGCGAGTTTGAAAGATTTAACCGCCAAGGACGCGAAGGTCGCCAAGGACGACACGTTGTTGAACAAGAAACGCCTTTGCGTCCTTTGCGACCTTCGCGGTTAATCTGATTTGGTTTTCTTCACCGCAAATTCAACCGCAGGGGACGCAGAGGTCGCGGAGAACAGCGTGGTGACGTTACCGCAGGCACCTCAACGAACTCCATGAAAGTTGTGGTTGATTGCTTTGTGGAGTGCACGGTGCTGGGCGAGTTCGAAAGATTTAACCGCCAAGGACGCGAAGGTCGCCAAGCACGACACGTTGTTGAACAAGAATCACCTTTGCGTCCTTTGCGACCTTCGCGGTTAAGTTGATTTGGATTTCTTCACCGCAGGTGGAGGATAGACCACGTTGTTTGTAGTCCCCTGCGCCCCCTGCGCTCCCTGCGGTTCAATCTCTTTTCGAACTCCGAAAAAAACGCTCGGCCGCCCGTGCACGCTCACGTGCGCTCCACGATGCGATCGATGAGGAACCCGGACTGTTCCACGGCCTCGTCGGCAAACGCGCCAAAAAACGCCCGCACGTTCTCGAACAGCGCGGTGAACGCCGCCTGGTCGCCGTTGGCGAGCACGGCGCCGAGTTCGTCGGCGGCGTCGCGAAATGCCCGGGTAACGGCCGGTGTCCCCGGATTGCGCATTTCAATGGGACCGTACAGCAGCGGATCCTGCGCAAAGTGACGCGCCGCCACATACAACTCCAACAAGTACGCCGGCGAGGTAAACCGCAGTGTTTCGTCGAGCGGTACGGCCAGCTTGGCGAGCGTGAGCCCCAGCACCTGCGTCTGGAAGTGCGTCAGGACTTGCACGACGGACATCGCGCGATCGTGTTGCATTGGCGTGGCTTCCGTCACCGCCAGTCCACGGGCCGAAAAAGTGTTCACTACCCAATCGGCCCAGACATCGCCACGCGCACGACAGACCACCACACGCTGTCCCTGCAGCGAGGACACGCCTGGTCCAAACATGGGATGTGTGCCGACCACACTGGCGCGCGTCGACGCCAGCATGGTGGCGACCGGCGCGTCCTTGATGGACGTGACGTCCATCAGCAGAGCGTCGTCGCGCAGGTGTGGACCCACCTCGCGAATGACACGGTCGGTCTCGTCGATGGGCACACTGATCACCACGACGTCTGCCTGAGCGGCGGCACTCGTTGCAGTAAGCGCGGTGTCGCGGTCTGCGATGAGCAGGCGATGGCCCATGTCGCCGAACAGTCGCGCGAGCAGGGCGCCCATCTGGCCATGCCCACCGATGAGCGCAATGGTACGTGGCGCCGCGTCGAGTGGGACCTCGGCTCGCAAGGCCGCCTGCAGATCGCGACTGGAGCGCAACAGCACGCGGAAAATCGATTCGATCTCGCCGACCGGCAATCCCAGTTCCCGCGCGCGGTCGCGCCGATCGGCGATCACGTCGCGTTCGCGCTGCGCATCACGAATACGAATGCCGTGCTCCCGCTTGTACGCCGCGACGTCGGCCACGAGTGCCATGCGACGCGCCATGATCTGCAACAACTCCCGATCGAGCGCGTCGATCGTCGCGCGCAGCGCGGGGAGCGTGCGCGGCATCGGCCCCATCAGCGGCGTCGCGGTCCGCACCGCGCGCGTTGCACCGTCAAGGACTCATCTTCCAGAACGCGATCCCACTGGCCTGTTGCCCTACATCGACGGTGCCCACCTTGGCGCGTGCCATGAGATCGATCACGTCCACCTTGCCTGGTGCTGCACCGACGCCTTCGCTGCTTACGAACGCGTACTTCGAATCACTGCTGATGGTGACGCCGTGCGCGAGGGTATTCGAGGTCTTGATCTGCGCCAGGCTCTTACCAGTCGCGATATCAAAGATCTCCACGCTGCTTCCTGGCTTGAGTGTGGCCACCAGCAGCGCGCCGTCGGGCGTGACGGCCAGATTGTACACGCCGCGGCCGGTTTTCATGCGTCGCGCAAGCGTCCACGACGTGCGATCGATCTCAATGATCTCATCCGACTTGTTGCACGCAACCCAGATGCGATCACCGCCAACCGATGGTTGCGCCCACGTGGGTGAGCAGGACGCCGGCGTCATGGTGTGCTTCTCCATGCCCATTCCCGCGCGACCAACTTGCGCGGGATCAACGGCAGCGGTGGCGGGCTTGGCGGCGGGCTTCGCACCAGCGGCGCCGCTCACGGCGTGCGTCATCCCCGCCATGTCGTGTTTCATGCCCGCCATTTCACCCATCCCGGCCATGGTGCTGCCGACGTTGTTGGCTAGTGGTCCTTCCTTGCCCCTGGCCAGGGAGAATCGGCGCGACACCGCGAAATCGCGCGTGTCGATCTCCACCAGCTGGTCATCCATCATGCAGGTGGAGTACTGCCGCAACCCGTCGGGCGAGATCCGACTGCCGTGCGGCATGGTGCAGGTGACGATACGCGCGACTTCGGTCTGTGTGGGGGTATACACCACCGACACGGTCGACGGAATCATGTCGCCGTGCAGGTTGAAGTTTGCTGAAAACGAGTAGAGCCCGTCGGGCGTGAGGTCGAGGGAGGCGGGGAAATTGCCCAGCAGAATACCCGGCCCAGCCAGCGTATCGGGACCCAACGCATATCGCCAGAGCTTTCCGTCTGGGTTGCCATGGCCGGTGGTCATATACAGGTACTTGTTGTCCGGCGAGATGGCCAAGCCGTGCGGCCCCTCCATCTCTGCGGCCAGTTCCCCTACCACAATGGTTTTCTCGACCACCGTGCCATCCGGACCGAAACGCACGCGATAGATCTTGTCGGCCGACTCGGCGCCCACGTACACCCAGTAACTCCTGGACGGCTTCGTTGGCGCGACGGCTGAGGCGGGCGGAACAGCCGCACCCTGTGCCGCGACCGGCGTCGTGGTCACCAGCGTATTCAGCGTCAGCAGGAGGGCCAGCCACGGCGCCATCCCGGCGAGCGTGCGTGTAAGCTTGCGAGCAGCGGTGACGGGCAGCAAGATCGTATGCATGATCTCAGTCCTGATCTGATGCTTGGTGCGGTGAGGATCTCCACGGACACCGCGCACTATGCGAGCGTCGGGCAGTACCCCTCGTTGAAGCCTACAGGAGTTGTACCTATGAACGTAGCGCACAGGATGCGGTTCGTCACGACGGCTATCGCTTTGGCGACAGGCGCGTCGTTCATTGTGAGCGGGTGGGTGTCTGCACAGGGAGCCCCGCCGGTGGCCGTGGCCAGGCTGGTGGCCGAACCAGCCCGCGTGACGATGCGCGCCGGCGAGACACTGCCGTTCAAGGTCACCGCGTACGACGCGCGCGGCAACGTGATCGCTGACGCGGTGGTGCGCGTGGGTGGCCCACGGGCGGCGGTCGCGTTCACTGGCGGCGAAGTGCGGGCGTTTCTGGCGGGCTCGTACACGGCCACCGCCACTGCGGGCGGGGCGAATGGTCAGCCGATCACGCTCGACATTCCCGTGCTGATCAGCTGGCCGGCCCTGTCGAAGATCGAGATCGTGCCGGATTCAGGAACGCTGTTTACCGACATTGCGTTGGGGCATCGCGCGCGCGGTATGCATGCCGACGGCAGCGAGCGTGGCGGAATGACCGTCACCTGGCGCAGTAGCAACCCGGCGATTGCCACGGTCGATCGATTCGGCACCGTGTCCGCGCATCGTGCCGGCGCAGTGACCATTTCGGCGGAAAACGAAGGGGTGCGTGCGACGAAGGCCTATCGCGTCGTGACGAATCCGGTGCGTGCCATCAGCATGGCGATCAAGGAAGACGTCGCTCGCACCGGTGACGTCATTCACCTGAATGCGACGCCGAGAAACGCGGCGGGTGTGGCCGTGAAGAACGCCCAGGTAACGTGGACTTACACCTACGTACCCGACGACACGACGCTGGCACCGGGTGGGCCTGGTATCATCGATTGGGGGCGATTTACCGCCAACTATCCCGGACGCTTCACTTTGATCGCGCAGTCGGGTGCGGCGATGGCGCGCAAGGTGATTGAAGTCAAGCCGCGTGACGCGATTCGACGCATCACGGTAACGGGTCGCGGCACGGTGAGCACCACGCATACTTCGGACTTCTGGCCGTGGACCGCCAGAAACGGTCGCGACTACGCATTGGTGGGGACGTGGGGCGGCGATGGCTACGCACTGGTATTCGACATCACCGATCTCAACAACATCGTCAAGACCGACTCGATCAAGATCGATGCGCGGACCATCAACGACGTGACGGTGTCTCCGGACGGCCGCTACGGCGCGTTGTCGCGTGAAGGGGCATCGAGTCGCGTGAACGGCGTGGTGATCCTCGATCTGAGCACTCCGGCGCATCCGAAGATTGCCAGCACGTTTGATCAGGAACTCACGGGCGGCGTGCACAACATGTTTGCCACCAACGATCACCTGTTCGCCATTTCCGGCGGGCAGAAGTACGTGTTCATCGATGTGAAAGACATCACGAAACCCAGGTATGTGAGCGAGTATCAGCACCCGAATGCGCGCATCCACGATCTCTGGGTGCGCGACGGCATTGCCTATTCGGCACAGGGTGGTGTAGGCGCGGTGATGGTGGACGTTGGCAGCGGCAAGTACGGCGGGACCATCGAGAAGCCCAAACTGATCAATACGTTCGGCATCAACTCGGGTCACGAGATTTATCCGTATTTCCAGAAGTCCACCGGTCGCATGTATCTGTTTCTGGGCGACGAGGAGATGAACCGTCGGGGGCGTGTGTGGGAAGGCACGCAGTACACGCTGAGCGGTCCGGATGGGAAGCCGCCGCAACACCAAATCGCGCAAACGTCGGGTGGCTACACGCATATCGTGGACGTCACCGACCCCATGAACCCGCGCAAAGTGGGCCGCTATCATCTGGAAGATTACGGCTCGCACGATATCATCGTGGAAGACGACGTGCTGTATCAGGCGTACTACGACGGCGGCGTGCGGGTGGTGGATGTCTCCGGTGAACTGATGGGGAATCTGGCCGACCAACGTCGCGAGATTGCCGTGTTCAAACCGTACGACCCCGACGCGTTCACGGCCAATGCGCCGTTCGTGATGAACGCGATGCCGTGGAAGGGGCATGTGCTGTTTACCGACTTCAACTCGGGGTTGTGGGCGGCGAAACTGGAGCCCAAAGCGAAAATGGTTGTACCGTAGTGGAAAGTAGGAAGTCAGAAGTAGGAAGTAGGAAGTACGTGGAACTGAGTACTGAGTACTTCAACTGAGTACTGAGTACTTCAACAGAAGTAGGGAGTACGGTGGCCCTGTACGCGACGTATGGCGTGCAGGGCCGATATTGTCACACCGAGGGCATCATCGCGCCGCTCGTTCGACCCCGTTCGTGCCGCTCCGTTGCACGAACGCGGGACCGTTCACGCACGCTGCCTTTGCGACGGCCCGTTAAACCGTTGGCTGGTACCGGCCCCATATTCGCTCGAGCGTATCGGCGATCTCGCCCACGCTCGACCGGGCCCGCACGGCATCGATGATACGCGGCATGAGTTCGCGACGGGCACCGAGATGCTCCGGCACATAGTCCTTCGCGCAGTCGCCAATGGCGGCCAATGCAGCGGCAACCGACGAGTTGTCCCTTGCTGATTTCACGCGTGCCAGGTGTGCGACCTGGTCGCGCTCCAGGGTTGAGAAATCCGGCGCCGGGATAATCGGTGGGTCGAGACCATCGCCAAACTTGTTGACACCCACCACCACGGTCTCGCCGGCCTCCACCCGTAGCTGGTATTCGTACGCGCTGCGACCGATTTCCTCCTGGAAGAAACCGGCCTTGATGGCCTCGGCGGCGCCGCCGAGTGCGTCGACCTTCGCAATAAGCTCGACGGCACGCCGCTCGATTTCGTCGGTGAGTTGTTCGACATACCAACTGCCGGCCAGCGGATCGACCGTTTGCGCGACACCGGATTCGTAGCCCACGATTTGCTGGGTGCGCAACGCCAGCGTGGCCGCGTCGGCCGTGGGCAGCGCCAGGGCTTCATCGTAGCCGTTGGTGTGCAGCGACTGCGTGCCGCCCAGTGCCGCCGCCAGCGCCTGCACGGTGACGCGCACGATGTTGTTGAGTGGTTGCTGCGCCGTGAGCGTCACGCCACCGGTTTGCGTGTGAAAGCGCAGGCGGCAACTGTTGTCGTTCGCGCCAAAGCGTTCGCGCATGATGCGCGCCCACAACCGTCGCGCCGCGCGAAACTTGGCAACTTCCTCGAACAGATCGCTGTGCGCCGCAAAAAAGAACGACAGCCGCGGTGCAAACGCGTTGACCGACAGCCCCGCGTTCACCGCTTGCTGCACGTAGGCAATTGCGTCGGCAAATGTGAACGCCACTTCCTGAACCGCCGTTGACCCCGCTTCGCGGATGTGGTATCCGGAAATGGAAATGGGATTCCATTGCGGGACTTCAGCGGCCGCGAAGCGAAACATCTCAGCCGTAAGCGCCAACGAGGGCGACGGCGGATAGATGTAGGTGCCACGCGCGATGTACTCCTTGAGGATGTCGTTCTGCACGGTACCCGAGAGTGCGGCCCGACTGATCCCCCGCTCTTCCGCCACCACGATGTACATGGCCAGCAGCGTGGACGCGGTGGCATTG
>JANOKE010001141.1:0-1778 GCA_031419135.1 Gemmatimonadaceae bacterium | reverse complement strand
GAGCCTTCTTGCGGCAACCCGCTGACGTCATCAGAAAACCGCCCCTCGGCAATACCCCTACCGCGCACGCGAAGGAGTGTCGCCGCTCCAAGCCCAAGGGAGAGTCCTTCACCACACCGCGGTCAGCCAGGACCCAGTTGAGCCGGTTGTTGGCGCCGTCGGGCAGCTTGTTGCCGATGGCAGCGAATGTCGCCAAGCGTCCGTCCATCAGCAGGGCGGCTTGGTTCGCGTACGTGAGGTCGTAGTCGGCGGCACCATCGGCGCCAACGCTTCCTGCACACCAATGACATCGGCACCGTGCAATCGAATGAGCGACGACACCCAGTCGCGACGGTTGGGCCACGCATTCACGCCGTCGCCGGGATTGTCGCAGCGCACGTTGAACGACATCACGCGCAACGCGGACTCTTGCGCCTGGCTCCGGATGACCGTCACACCGTAACGCGTCGCCAGTAGTGCCACATGCTCCGATGGCACCAGCGTGAGGGTCGTAGCCAAGGCGTCGGTGATCGCCGCCGACGCACCGATAACGGTCATGATGCGGCCATTCGTCAGGCCGTGACCCGTTTGCGGCATGAACACGTGGCTCTCACGCGCACCGTCCGCTCGGGCAATCCACTGCTCGGTCGGACCCGACGTGCTCACGGCGCCGTGTGTCAACACCAGAACGGTGTCAACGCCTTCGCGTTCTACCGAAATGCGCCAGCCGCGCGTACCGGCAGGCGCACCATACACCGCGAGGTCGCCACCGGCCTCTATGAGCGCGGCATCAATCCCCATCCGTCGCACCTCGTCCAACGCCCGATCAATGATCCATCCTTTGGCGATCGCGCCCAGATCGAGACGCATCGAGTCGCGCAGAAAACGCACGCGACGGGCCACCGTGTCGAGTTCGACGAATCGATATCCCACCCGCTTCGTCGCTGCAGCGCGGGCAGCCTCGGGAATGGGTTGCCCCGTGCGCTGCGACTCACGCCAGAGGGCCGTAAGCGGACCGACCGTGGGATCGAAAGCCCCGTTACTGGCGCGCGCGACATCCAGCGCGAGGGCCAGCACCTGCGCAAGCGCGGGGCTGACCGAAATCCACGTGCCCACCGGATGTGTCTGCAACCGGCGAACTTCGCTTGACGCCCGCCAGTCAGAGAGCGCATCGTCCAGCGCCGCGATGCGCTCGAACGCGGCGCGAGCCGCCCGCGAACCTGCTGGCCCGTTCGCCGACAGGGCGATGCGGACCTCCATGCCGAGGTGGACTTCCCGAAACTCTGCGGGTGCCCCCTGTGCAGACAGGTCGACAGCAGCCAAGTTCACCGCGACCATCGTCGCCACTTGCCACGTTCGCACGCGCGCTGCCATCTGCATGGTGATTCGCATAAACAAGAATGTACGTCGGCTCACGCGACTCGCGGTGCGCCTCCTCATTTCGCTGTCGGCACTCGATGTCGCCGCACAGGCCAGCCCGCTCCCGTCCGCACGCCTCGTGGATTCACTGCCTGGACTTCGACTGCAATGGGACCTGGCGCTGGTTCCGGGCGGAGAGGTCACGGTGCCCGGCGCCAATGGGCCGGTGCGCGTGGCGGTCGAGCCGTTCCAGATTGGCGTCACGGAGGTGCCATGGGAATTGTACGACGTATTTTACCTGCGACTCGACGTGCCGCGCGAGAAGCGTACGGGCGTGGACGCGACGACGCGACCGTCCAGACCTTACGGCGCGCCCGATCGCGGGTTCGGGCACCGTGGCTGGCCGGCAATTTCGCTTACGCACACGGCTGCCGTGCAAT
>JANOKE010001140.1:0-2745 GCA_031419135.1 Gemmatimonadaceae bacterium | reverse complement strand
CTGGAGCGGTTGACGTATGACCGGACCGCGAAGGCGGTGACGTATCGGTCGGACAAGGCCGACGGCCCCACCGCCGGCACCGAGACCGTCGACCCGCTGGAGTTTCTGGCGCGGGTGCTGGTGCACATTCCGGACAAGGGGCACGTCACGACGCGGTACTACGGGTGGTATGCTAACCGCCCGCGCGGGATGCGGGCCAAGGCGGAACGCGCCGCCGTTGGCGATGCGCCGCTGGTGATGGTTCCGGCGCGGCGGCTCGCGCCCACCGAGGCCTCCCGCCGGTGGGCGTCACTCCTTCAACAGATTTTCGAGGTCGATCCGCTCCGGTGCCCGACGTGCCACGGCACCATGCGCATCGTCGCGTTTATCACGCAACGGTCCGTGATCGACCAGATCCTCACGCACCTCCGCACCCGGGCCACCACCGAGGCGCAGGCGGGCGCGCGGAGCCCGCCATCGACGCGGGCCCCGTCGGCCGACTTGCTGCCGAGTATCCAGCGATGCTCGGGAAGGAGCGGATCGCGACCTTCGCTACCACCAACGTTCGCATCAATCCGGCCGCCGATCGATACTTGGAGCCGGCAGGGATGCTCTTGATCGCCGCAGTGGGCCTCGTGCTGCTCGTGGCCTGCGCGAATCTTGCCAACCTTATGCTCGCACGCGCCGCAGGCCGCGGGCATGAGATCGCGCTGCGTGTTGCACTCGGCGCGACGCGCTTACGAATCGCGCGCCAACTGGTGACGGAGAGTCTCGTGCTGGCGCTCGTCGGCGGTGCGCTGGCGTTCCCGCTCGCGGCGGGTCTCACTGCCGTCGTCAGCCGCATCAAGCCGCCGCTGCCGATCGATGTCGGACTTTCCATTTCGCCTGACTGGCGCGTGATGCTGTACACGTTGCTGATCGCCATCGGCACCGGCATTGCCTTCGGGCTCGTACCGGCGATCCGTGCCTCGCGCCCCGATCTCGTACCGGCGCTCAAGGAGGGCGCGAGCCATTGCACGCGGTCGCTTCCGTGTGCTGATGGAGCAGGCTCGCCAACGGATCGCCGATGTACCGGGAGTGCAAGCGGCCTCGCTCACAAGTGGGCTTCCGCTCTCGCTCAACAACAACAACTTTGGGATTCGTGTCATCGGCCAGGAACTCCCCGACGATCGGCCGTGCACCATTGATGGCGCGTACGTGGATGAGCACTATCTCAACGCGATGTCGCTGACACTCCTCGCGGGCCGCGCGATCGTGTCGGCCAACCGCGACGAATCACGGCACGTCATGGTGATCACGCGCGCCATGGCCGAGCGCTTCTGGCCCGGCGCGCCGGAGAATGCAGTCGGGCGTGAGGTGCGCATGCGGACGGATGGCCCGACGTATCAGATCGTCGGCGTGGTCGCGGACCACACGGTGGACACACCAGGGGAGTCGGCCAAGTCGTACGCGTTGCTGCCGCTCTAACGTTCCAGGGCGGCGGCAACCGCGTCGCATGCCGCAATAAGGTCGATCACCGTGCGGTCGTCGACGAACAGTTCGCCTTCATACTCGCTCTGATTGCGCAACTTGTGACATCGGTCCAGGACGCGCTTTACCTTGGGGCCAAGACCGAGTGTATGTGGAAGACCTTGAAACACGATGTACCGATTGGTGGCGCGATAGCCGGCGCGACGCAATGCAGCGAGACAGAGGGCGTGCGCGGCGTTGTAGGCGAGATCGAATCGGCTCTCGAGCGAGTTGGTGTCGAGCTTCGCATCCGCGAGCCGCACGCGACCTGATCGAATGAGTCCGGTCCACTCCGCAGCATCGGGTGCCTCGGCGCGCAACGCGCCGCCGACACCGGCGAGGTTCTCAAGGGGCGAGGTCAGTGTCGCCTCCGAGAATCCAGATCTTAGGCTGCGCAAGCACTCGCACGACGAACGCATTGCGTGCGGCTCGGCGTTTCGACAACTCTGCGCGCGTGTACACCGTGGGATTGATGGACCGTCCGAGCGTGGCCGACGCCTGCTCGAGTGCCGAGAATACTTCGCCATACGCCAGCGTTTCGCTGATCACCATCAGGTCGATGTCACTCGTGCTCGTATCCGTACGCTTGGCGAGCGATCCGTAGACGAATGCAGCCTGCACGTCGAGCGCAACGCTCGCGAGTCCGGCACGCAGCACATCGCCGAGTCCCGATGTCTTGAGGACAAGTTCACGCAGCGGCTCGAAGACCGAACCCTTGGCATTGGCCTGAAAGTGTTTCTGGTTCCCGACACGCGTAACGGTCACGAGGCCGGCCGCCTCCAGGGAGGCGAGCTCGCGCTGCACGGAACCGGTGCCACTGCCTGCCAAGCGAATGATCTCATTCGCATAGAAACTTCGATCGGCGTTCCCGAAGAGCACAGCCAGCACCCGCTGGCGCGTCTTGGAAAAGAGCGAGTCGGCGACGGCACGACGCGAAGACGGTGACGCAGTACCCATAATGGGTATTATAATTCCCAATTTGGGTACTGTCAATCATTGCTGCATAACCTGGGGTCCTTACCCAGCGCCCCACTTCTCGAGCAAGAGCCTGGGAGGCAGCAACGCCTTGGCACTCAACAACAACAGCAATGGCCGACGATCGACGACAATCCGATTGATGTACCAGTCTCCAAGCGCGGTCTCCGACTCTCCGAAACTCCCTGTGGTGAGTGGTAGCAACGCTCGCAGCTTTTGCGTCGGACGGAGAATGACCATAGGTCAACCGTTACGCTGGGCGTCGTCCTTCCTGCACCAGGT
>JANOKE010001139.1:0-1249 GCA_031419135.1 Gemmatimonadaceae bacterium | reverse complement strand
GTGGCTCCGAGCGGCCGTGCCCCCTGCGCAGCCACCGATGTCGTCGTTGTCAGCTGCACCGCCAGGGCGATGACGCACATCGGTCCAACAAAACGAAATTGGCGCATCGAGGATCCTTGCTGCGGTAATGCCACTGCAGTTGGGGTACTGCCACTGCAGTTGGGGTACTGCCACTGCAGTTGGGGTACTGCCACTGCAGTTGACGTATCACCGCAGTTATTGTACCACTACTGCCGTTGAGGTACCACAACTGCAGTTGATATACCCCAACCGCACCAGATGTACCACAACCGCAGTTGCACTACCGCCCGCAGTTGCATTCCCGCCCTGCTGCTGGCGGCGCTCACCGCCTGCGACCGTTCGGCACCCGACGGCGCCCGCGCGGCCTCCTACGACGTGGTGATTGTCAACGCCCACATTGTGGATGGCACGGGCAATCCGTGGTACGAGGGTGACGTGGGAGTTCGCGGCGATCGTATTGTCACGGTGGCGCCGCGGGGTGCACTGGCGAACGCGACTGCGACTGATCGCATTGACGCTGCCGGACTCGTGCTGTCGCCCGGCTTCATCGATATCCAGTCCCACAGCTGGAACCAGCTGTTGTTCGCCGACGGCCGCGTTATCGGCAAGGTGGCACAAGGCGTAACGTCGGAGATTCTCGGGGAAGCAACCACACCGGCGCCGTCCAACGCGCGGGTGGACTCGTTGTTCATGGGCGGCGATCCGGAGGACGCCCTGATGCTGGCGCACGTGCCGCAGTACCGTGGCGTGCACGGATTTGGGATCTGGCTCGACTCGATGCAGGCTCACGGAAACGCGGTAAACGTGGGGAGCTATCTCGGCGCCACCACGGTGCGCGCCTACGCCGCCGGGCGCCGCGAAGGCGCGCCAACGCCGGCCGAACAGGATACGATGCGTGCGCTTGTGGTGAATGCGATGCGTGACGGCGCGTTCGGGATTTCGAGTGCGCTTATTTATCCGCCGGGGTCGTACGCCGGCACGCCGGAACTCATTGAGAATGCGCGGGCCATGGCGCCGCTCCACGGCACATACATCACGCACATTCGCTCGGAAGAAAACGAACTGCTGTCGGCGATGGACGAGGCGATCCGCATTGGCAAGGATGGTGGCGTGCCGGTGGTGATCTATCACTTCAAGGCGTCGGGGCGCGTTAACTGGCCGCTGGCAGTCCCGGCGATCGCCAAGATCGACTGGGCGGGTGGGTTTTACCGAAAAGACATCGGCTGGC
>JANOKE010001138.1:0-1512 GCA_031419135.1 Gemmatimonadaceae bacterium | reverse complement strand
CGTGCGGTATGATGTCCCCGATGAACGCATCTTCAGATCCCCATGCGGAACTCCCATCACTCGTTGAGGGCGTGCCGTTCGACCAGGCTGCGTTCGCACTCGTCCTCGTGCACGGACGCGGTGGAACCGCCGAGGGCATGTTACCCATCGCCCGCAACGCTGGTGCCATCGACGCCGCACTCATTGCGCCGCGCGCTGTGGGTGGCACCTGGTATCCGAATCGATTCCTTGATGCGATGGCGTCGAACGAACCGTTCCTGACATCGGCGTTGGCGGCGGTGCATCGCGCGATCCGCGACGTGAACGCGGCCGGTATTCCCACCGAGCGCATCGTGCTTGTGGGATTCTCGCAGGGCGCCTGTCTCGCGCTGGAGTATGCAGCGCGCCACGCGCGTCGATATGGCGCTATCGCTGCGCTCTCCGGTGCTGTGATTGGCGATGAACACGACCAGCGCCACGATGCAGGCCACTTCGCCGACACGCCGATCCTGCTTGCCTGCGGTGACACGGATGGCCACATCCCCGAACCGCGCGTGCGCGCGTCGGCCGCGCTGCTTGCCGCGCAGGGCGCCGCCATCGACCTTCGCATTTACCCCGGCGTCGAACACACCATCGTCGCCGACCAACTCGACGCACTGCGCGCCATGTGCGACGTGGTGCGCAGCCACGCGCACGCCGAGTGACCTCGCCGCGCCCGGTGAGCGAGCGGGCACTGCTGCTGCTGTTGGGGTGGGGCGCCGTGGCGCTGATCGCCGCCGAGTTTGGGCTCATCCCGATGCGCACGCGAGTGTGGTTTCCCGAGTGGTCCGGAACCGTTCAACCATTCATATGGTGGTCCATCGGCCTGCTGTTGTTGTGGGTAGTCATCCCGACAATCCTGATGCGGCGCGACGGTCCGCTGCCATTCTCCGTTGCGCCTCCGCACACGCGTGGCGGAGTGGCGCTGTACGGTGGTTTGATCGCCCTGATGACGCCGGCGCTGTACCTGGCCAGTCGTCGTCCGGATTTCCTGATCACCTATCCGTTGCTGCATCCGGCGCTGCCGTTGACGTGGAGCGGATCACTGCTGCTCACCTACTGGCTGTGTTATGCCGGTATCCTGTTCAGCACCGAGTTCTTTTTTCGCGGCGTGCTGCTGTTTGGGCTCGAATCCCGACTGGGTTTGGCGGCTGTTGGGGTGAGCGTATTGCCTTATTGCCTCATTCACGTGCACAAACCGATGCCGGAAGCGTTTGGCTCAATCGTTGCCGGTTATGTGCTTGGGCTTCTCGCGCTTCGTACCCGCAGCATTGGCGGCGGCGTCATCGTGCATTGCGCTGTCGCGTTCAGCATGGACTCGCTGTCGCTGCTGCGAAACGGTCTGTGGCCGACGGTGTTCTGATGAGCGCTTCTGTTGAGAATTCGTGGTCATGCGCTTGATCGCCCGTGCGCTGCTTCGCATTCTTCTCCGCATGCGTGACACGGCCTGTGCCCAGCTGGGATTCGACTTCACCGACACCGCGGGTGTCGATG
>JANOKE010001137.1:0-11782 GCA_031419135.1 Gemmatimonadaceae bacterium | reverse complement strand
CAACAATGTATCGCGCACGTCCTCACTCACGTACGCCTCCGCCCTCAACCGCCGCAAGTCCCATCGCCCCAACCCACTGTAGCCCATGACCGCAATCCCGCGACCTCCTCCAGCAGCGCCATAGGTTGCCAACCTAACGCGCCAACCCTCGCGCCCAAATCCGTACCGACCATCTACCGGCCCCGCATCACCCCGCCTCCGCCTCCCGACCGCGCATCCAGTGGACTGCGCACACCCATCGTAATCGTCCGCCAGAAGGTGCGTCGCGAACGACTGCCGAAACGTGTGACACGTCGCCCGCTTACTGATCTCGGCCATACGCACTGCCGTCGCCACTTCGCGTTTGGAGAACAGTCTTGTCCACCACGGGCCTCGAGGCCGTCCGGTCCGGCGCGCCGCCGGTCGTCGCGGCGTGGCCTGGCCTATCGCCCCGTCCTTCCGCCGACACTCAGACCACTGGGCACCCGCTGAGGCACGATCCGGTCGAAGCTTTGGTCGTCGAGTGCCTGCAGAAATGCGATCAACTCATTCTGACGGCCGCCGCGTAAGTTGAGTTGCAGCAACAGTGGATCGAGTTGATCGCGGGTCACGTTTGGATTCTGCGTACGTCCACCGAAGCCACCACCGCCGCGTCCGCCTCGTCCATCTCGTCCAACCCGGCCCGCGCGGTTGTAGAACGCGATAACATCCTGCAGGCTCGCCAGCGTGCCATTGTGCATGTAGGGTGCGGTAGACGCGAGGTTGCGGAGTGACGCGGTGCGAAACGCGTAGGTGTCGCTGACGCCGGCGTCGGGCATCGACAACTTGCCGTTCTCGGGCACACCCAGCACGTGCGACTCGTAGTCCGAAAACATCGGCCCACTGTGACAGTTGGCGCAGCCGGCAGCGCGAAACCGGTTCATTCCCCGAATCTGTTCGGCGGTCATGGCCGTGCTGTCGCCACGCATGTATTGGTCGAAGGGCGCGTTGTTGGCGACCAGCGAACGCTCAAACGCCGCCAGCGCGCGTCCGAGGTTGACCTCGGTGACCGCGTCGCTCGATCCGAACGCGCGGGCGAACTGTGCGCGATACTCCGGAATGGCCGCAAGCCGCGCAACAACGGTGGCAAGCGCGCGTTCTGCGGTAAACGCCGTCCCTCGCATCTCCTCAAGGGCTTTGATGGGCTCCAGTGCCTGCGCCTCCAAGCTGCGAACACGGGTATCCCAGAACATCGGCGCCGCAGCGGGCGCGTAGTGGCCGCTGGTCCCGATACCGTTGAACGCGGTGTTGAGCACCGTTTGGCTGTTGCGTTTCACGAAGTGTGCCGGTGTACCCGCCGCAAATGTCCGGGCTGCACTGAGTCCGGTGCCGTTCACACCAATGGACACATCGAGATTCTCGGCGTATCCGAAATCCGGATGATGGCAGGTGGCACAGGCCACGTCCTTGTGACCCGAGAGAATCGGATCCCAGAAGAGGAGTCGGCCCAGCGCAATTTTCTCGGGCGTGGTGGGGTTGTCCGCCGGCGCGATCACGTGAGTGGGCAGGGCCCTCATCACGTCTTGCGTATGGCCCGCCGCGCTCACGCCAGAAACAAGCGTCAGGACCAGACCCACGGTTGTGGACGACCTCAAGACTCCACAGTAGGTACGACTCAACTGGCCTCCGTTGGAACGCCGAATCAGGGAAACTGCCGTTTGTGCCGACCAGACGTCACCAATTTGACGCTATACCCGGGGTTTGGTTAACGACCCGCTAATTTTTCCGTTGACCTGGAAATGCCGCGCGGTCCCCGTACCGTGGAGTGACTGACCAATGCATCGGTCGCACCTGAGCGAGATCAAACCCCGCATCGCGATCGCCCTGCTCACCGTGACGCTGTGGCAGAGTCCACTGCGATCGCAGGCGCCGAAGGCCGCCGCGATACATGATTCGGCCGGTGTGACGGCGCGCGCGTTGGTGCTGGCGAAATCGCGGGAGCGCGTGGTGACGGGTGACACGGCCGGCGCGGCGGCACTGTTGCGCGGGGCAAGCGCCGAGTTTCCCAACGACGCCGTGCTGTGGCACGAATACGGCATGTTGCTCTCCACGTGGACCAAGCCATACTGGCGCAAGGGCGTCATGCCGAGTGGCATCCCGCAGCGATTCATCGCGGCCGACAGCGCGTTGGCGCGCGCGATGCGTCTGGCGTCCGATAGCGCCTCGTATGCCGTGCACTACGGGCAGCACCTGTTTGCCAGCAACGTCTGGAACGTGACCACTGCCATCCGCGTACAGGCGGCGGCGGTTGAGCGCGCCGAGCGTGTTGGCGACTCGCTCTCCATCAAGGAGGGCAGCGATGCAGTAGGGCTGTTTCTCTGGCGACGATACGAACCACTGGTCAATCGGCGATTCGAAATCATCACACTCGCCTACACCTGGGCCGACTATGTACTCGAACCCTACAAGTTCCAACAGTACATCGACGAGGCCACGCGCAAGTGGGACCCTCCACTCGGCGAGTACCTGTACGCACAGGCGCTCGAATACTTTCGTCGCGCGCGCACGCTGAATGTCGACGCGGAGCTTCCCTTCCGACATGAAGCGATGGCGTTGGCCGAACGGAATCGATGGGATGAAGTGGTTGCCGTGTCGAAACAGCGTATCGCGCAGCGTCCCGGGCAAATGTGGCCCTGGATGGCTATGGGTGTCGCGGAACACCGACTCGGCCGAACCGCCCGTGCATCAACCGCATTCGATTCCGCATTCGCCCGCTTGACGCGCGCCGAGCGCGATCGCCTGATGTCGCTCGCACGATTGTTGCCAACCGGGCAGCAGAAATGGTTCGATTCGCTGTCGACGGTTGGTAGGGCGCAGCTGGACGGGATCTATTGGAACATCGCCAGTCCATCGCTGCTGTTGGGCGGGAATCCGGTGCTGGATGAGTATCGCGCGCGCGTGGCCTACGCGGAACTCATGTGGACGAACGAAGAGATGCGGGTGCATGGTGCCGATTCAGATCGTGGCGAAATCCTGATTCGCTGGGGCCCACCTGATGACATCTCGACATTCGGTCCCGATCCCGCGCACATGACGTGGTTATACCGACGCTATGGATTGAATTTCTACTTCAACATCACCCCGATCTATGGCACCGCCAATCTGACTCAGTACTATCGCTCAAACATGCTCGAGCCAAACGAGATGCAGCGACCGGCTATCTGGGCCAATGTTCCGATCATGCGACGCGGGGTGGACAGTCTTCCGGTGCAGGTTGCGCGATTTCGCGGACCACCCGATTCCATGGACGTTGCGGTATTCGCCGGTATTCGCGCTGGTGCGCTGCGCGCGGGACTGCCGGGCGATACCAGCGTGCTCAAGACCGGCGTGTTCGCGATCAGTGCGGCGGGTGCCGTACAGACGAAGCTCACTGATGAGGTGCGGACAGGCCAGCGCGATACGCTGGCCCTGACGTCGCGTGTCTGGCGCACCCGTGTCGCGCCGTCGGCGGCGTATCTACGCGTGGAGGCGCTCGAAACCGACGCCGTCCGTGTGGCCCGCGCGATTCGCGATGTTGCGGGCTTTTCGGTGTCGGGCTTCGGCAGCAGCGATCTGCTGGTTGGCACACGCATCACGCCACCTGTCGCCTCGTCAAACCCGCGCTGGAGTGAATTCGCCGTAGTGCCCATCATGGGCAACGCGATTCGCGTGGGCCAGCCAATCGACTTGCTGTGGGAGGTGTACGAACCGGCGATCGTGGACGGCACGGTCAAGTACCGCGTGTCGATCGCGGTGCAGCGCATCGAGCGTTCCAAGCTGGTGGCGGTCGCGGCCAGGCTCGCTGGTGACCTGCGCGACGCAGTAGTGCGTTCGCGCGGCACTGGCCGTGGCAACGACCGTGTGGCCGTAGAGTATGATCGCGCCGGACCAGGCGGCCCGGTTCGTGTGGAGTATTTGCGACTTGATCTTGGCTCGGCCCGCGCGGGTCGCTATGTGCTCACGTTGGAGCTACGCGATCTCAATTCAGGGCTCATCGTTTCGCGTCAGCGCGACATCGTGCTGGTGGAGCGCTGATGGCGGTGGTGATCACGACCAGGAATTACTTCATGGCATTGAATGCCGAGAGCACGTCCAGCAGGCTGTTGCTGGTGAACGTGAACTCGCCTTCACGCACGCGTTGTGCTCCGGGATACAACGGACGCTCGGCCTTCACCTTAAGGACCATCGTGTACGGTCCGGGCATTGAAAACCGTTTCGCGCCGGCGCGGTTGCGCACGGCCAGCTCAACACCGCGCCGGATTTCGTCGCTGGCACGCTTGGGTGAAAGCCCCAGCGACGCGTCGTTGATTTCCTCTTTCACCGCCACGCCGCCAATAGGTCCCAGCAGTTCGCGAATCTGCGTGACGACGGCGCGATCGCCGGCCACGAACACCACGGGCACACCATAGAGGCCAGCCACGAGGGCGTTGTATCCCCCTTCGGGAAGCGACACGCCGTTGATGGCGACATCGACGACGTTGCCGGTAGAGGTGTGCTCGAGAATGGCGTTGGGCGTGCCGGCCTTGGCGTGATAGCCCACAAACACCACCGCATCGAACGTCGAATCGATGCCCTCCATCATGTTCTTGGGGCCGCTGCTCAAACCACGCAACAGCCTTGCCCGCGGGTCGACCTCCGATGGACGCAAGTTGTTCTTGTTGCCGTGTCCGTCGCGCACCAGTACGTCACTGGCTCCGGCCAGGAATGCGCCTTCGATGGCCGCGTTGGTCTCGCCCGCCATGATGGTGCGAAACAGCTGATAATCCGGCCCGGTGGAACTCACATCCGGCCCATTCACAACGCCGGCGAGTCCTTCCATGTCCACCGAAATGAACACCTTGGCACGACGTGGTCCGGTCGATTGGGCGACGAGCGGCAGCGCAATGGTGAGCGAGGCGAGCAGCGTGGTGACGTGGCGGGCGGAGACGGTGCGGAAGGGCATGAGTTGGTCCATTGTGAGCGGTAGGCATACGGACGCTGCGTCAGATTGACCGCGAGCGCAATACCATGGGACAATGGCAGACCCCTTGACGTGCGTTCCGGAGAGTGAACATTCGAAGTCCGCGAACGAGGGAACCTTTTCATCAGGGGGCGTCTCATGTATCTCATTCGAGACATCATGTACTGCAAGCCGGGCAAGGTGCGCGCGATGGTCGAAAAATTTGTCGCGATGGGACAGCTGTCTGAACAGACGGGCATGCCCCGCATGCGCATCATGACCGACTTTTGCGCCGAACAGTATTGGACGGTTGTGTCGGAAATGGAGGTGCCGAGTCTGCAGGCGTTTGCCGACATGATGAGCAACCCACAAGGCTCCACGGAAGACATGAAGAAATTCGAGGAGCTCATGAAGGGATATCATGATCTCATCGATCACGGAAAGCGGGAGATCTACAAGCTGGAGAACTGACTGAACTGACGGAGGTGGAACAGATGACCCGCATCGCCCTCGCCAACATACGCGTACCGGCGTCGCCTGCGGAGTCGGTCGCGCTGGCGACCAACGCGGTTGCGGAGGCCGGCCGCGCGGGCGCGCTCGTGGTGTGTTTTTCGGAGTGTTTCATTCCGGGCTATCGTTGGCCCGGTTCGGCATTGCCACCTCCGGACACCGCGTTCCTCGAGCACGCGTGGGCTGCGGTCGCCGACGCCGCTCAGCGCGCCAATACGGCCGTGGTGCTCGGCACCGAGCGCGTGACTGAGCGTGGTTTGCAGATCAGCGCGCTGGTAATTGGCACGGACGGCGCGGCAATGGGATGGCAGGACAAAGTGCAACTCGACCCATCGGAAGAAGTGACGTACGCGGCGCGCGGAAGCGAGCGCCATGTGTTTCGCGTTGGCCCTCTCACCTTCGGCGTGGTCATTTGCCACGAAGGGTGGCGCTATCCGGAAACGGTGCGTTGGGCGGCGCGACGGGGTGCGCAGGTTGTGTTCCATCCGCACGCACATATCGCGGAGCCCGGCAGCTATCGCCCCACAACATTTGCCGATCCGGCCAACACGTTTCACGAGAAGGCCATGCTCTGCCGCGCAGCGGAGAACACCTGCTACTTCGCGTCGGTGAATTGTGCGAGCGAGGGTTCGGGAACGACGTCGGCCGTTGTGCGGCCAGACGGGTCGGTACAGTGCTACCAGCCGTACGGGCAGGAAGGGTTACTCATTGCCGATCTCGATCTCACTACGGCCACCGGGTTGCTTGCGGCGAGGTGCCGTTCGTCGGTGATGCAGTCCGATCACTCTGGGCTCCCACATTAGAAGCTCCCGGATACTGCGGACGCTCGGTTGTCACCTTGAAGACCATCGTGTAGGTCCTGGCCTTGAAAGCCGCTTCGGGCTGGCGCACCGCCAGTTCCACGCCACGTGGCGGCGGGATCAGTAGTGTAGGAGGTGTCAATCAAATGCCGGTCCGGCCTGAACACTTGCTCCCCCAATCGTTCTTGTGCGCGTTCAGCTTTCTGTCGTTCGTAGTTCGGGTGAACCTCTTCTGGCACACGGGGCATTGGATCACGTATTTCACGTGGGCGATCACTCGCGTTGTCTTTTGCGCTGGTGGCATGGCAATTCCACCAAACGCAGCGCGCGGCGTGGGCGACGACGCACGATAGGGCGCCGGCGCAATACGGACCGGGCCTTGCGCCGTCAATTCGATCTGATAGCGCGGAGTGAAGGATTGAGTGGTGACGCGCGCGCCCTCGATACGATCGAAACGCAGACTGCGGTGGGCGTCACGCGTCCGATCATGGGTGTGCAGCAGGACGTCATTGGCCGAGGTTTGAGCCAGCGAGTATGGCTCAACGGTGCGTGTGGAGCGACGGCCCTGCTGATCGCGGTAGTCGAGATCCACCAGCAGCCGGTTGGCGGCTGCGAACCGGATCACTTCGATAAGAGATTGGCGCGCCGACGACATCGGCAGGGGGAGCACGCGCTCGCGTATGATGGTTTCGCCCGCACCACCCGTGAAGGCAGCCAACAAAATTGGCGCACGCCCATTGGAGAGCCAGTCGAAGAACTCTGGCAACGCGTCCCAGAATGTCTCTAACGGAGGAAGGGCCAGCAGTTGGTGTTCCAGCATGTCCTTCCACGAGCCGGCGAGATTGTCGCGGTGCGGCTCAAGATCGGCGAGCTGGGGAAGTGCGATGCCCTTGTGCTCGCATTTTTGCCGCAACACATCGAGCATGACGGCGGGCGACGGCCGCGCATCCTCATTTCTGAAGAGGTTGATGACATCATAGAGATCGCGGGGGCGTGTGCGCTCGGCAAGCGCGCGCGTCTTCTCAGCGAATACTTCCTCGTACGCGTAGGCGCGCGCGATCATCCCGCTTCCAGGCGCGTCGGAATACGGATGAAAAATGGAGACTTGCACCGGCGCGAGCACAAGTCTCTCATCCGCCATGAGATCGAGCTTGATCCGCGGCATGTTACGCGGCGAGACCGGACCGCGATAGCTGAGCTTCCCTTCGCACGAGATCGATCCGCGCGGATTCGTGTAGATGTCGAAGTCCTGTCCGTCGCCCGGCACTTCGATGCCTGTCTGGTCATAGACCCACTGGCCGATCTCGCCGAAGACACGTTTCAGGAAGGCGGTGTCGAGATGGGCCGCGTCCGTCAGGGTGAAGTCGAGGTCTTCGGAAAAACGATAGGTCTCGAAAAAGCACTTCTTCAAACATGTGCCGCCCTTAAAGATCCAGCTGTCTTTGAGTTCGGCGTGCGCGTAGATGCCTGCCAGCATCCAGCCCAGCACATAGTCTTTCTCGACGATGTGCGGCAGCAGCGACATCCGCTCCGCAACATCGAGGATTTCACGTTTGTCGATCATGCGGGCGCCCGCGTCGCCCACAGCGTCGGCACCCATAGCCGCCAGCGTGTAGCCAAGCGGGGGCACGGGAGCGATGGATCGAGCTTTGCGTTGCCTTTGGTGAGGCGCTGCAGGCAGGGCGCGACAAGCGTCGCTCCGTTCGAGTGAATTGCCGCAAGGAACCCGAGGCGCTTGAAGATCGCGCCGTTCGCAAGTCGGTCCGCAAACTCAAGAAGCCGCGCGTCGTCGCGATCGGGGCGTTTCAGGTAGGTCGAGAAACAATCGCTCACGTGCTGAATGCCACCCCCGATGGCCGGGTCATCGAGCATGTCGACAATCGTGCGATGGACATCGGAGACCGCCGTTGTGCTCTGGCCGCGCCATATTGGTTTCGTGCCAAACAGTTTGGTCTTGGCGATGTGCTTCAACGTGAAGGTGGCGCCATGCCGCAGTTGGGATTTCTCGCGCACCGGGAGCGCAGTCATCACGACGATGTCGTTGAAGATTTGCTCCGTGAGATCCCAGTGCTCGGCCGCCGTGCGACCGCCGACGTAGGCGGGCGCGAAAAGCGCCGACACCAGCACCCATGGGTCATCAAGGACAAAGCTGTTCTCCAGAGCGTCGAGCGTCACAGGGACGTATTTCCCACGCCCAACGCGGCGCAACCAGCCCTGATGCGTCCACCGGGCTAAGGTCTTGGCAGCGCCGACGCGATCAAGCTCGAGA
Organism: Gemmatimonadaceae bacterium; assembly: GCA_031419135.1. GTDB lineage: Bacteria > Gemmatimonadota > Gemmatimonadetes > Gemmatimonadales > Gemmatimonadaceae > Gemmatimonas. Next base: position 3,267 of record JANOKE010001137.1, on the reverse strand, counting down.
ATCGTTACCGCCGAGTCGACGGAAATCACGTCGCCAGCGGCGCGCACTAAGCGCGCCAGGCGTTTGCGGCCCAAAGGGAGTTCGCGGTTTTTGGAGCTATAGTCCAACGACTGTATTTCCTCAGAATAGGGCGTTAAAGCCATTTTTATATAGTACACTACCCATACACTGAAAGTATACTATTCCAACAGTAATTTCCATATTATGAGAATGTACGACGTTACACTATACTGCCCTTGATGAGCTGGCCAACGCTGCTACAGCGGCTTTATGCGCGAGGCGCCGCCATCGAGTCAGGAAGTCGCACCGCCAGCACCTGCCCCCGCACGCACATCACCTCGCCGGCAAACACCTCCACTGCCACACGCACTTTGCGCTCGCCCGTCTCTTCGGCGTGCGCACGGAGCACCAGTTCAACCCCCAGCGGGGTGGGCTTCAAGAAGTCCACGTGCAGCGAGCCGGTAACAAAGCGGCGTGTGGGGTCGCGCCCGGGAATCTCACCAGCGGCAACCATCGAGGCGGCAGCGGCCGTCGCCATGGCGTGGCAGTCGACAAGCGAGGCGATGAGACCACCGTACACGAAGCCGGGCATCGCCATGTGCCGTGGCGCCGGGCGAAAGCGGGCGGTGGCCTCGCCATCGACCCACTCGGATTTCACATGGAGTCCATCCACGTTGAGTCGTCCGCAGCCGTAGCAATACGCGTAGTCGTCAGGGTACTTGTCCTGCAGGGCCGTCATGCGATTCGTCGCATCTGTGCCACGATGCACTCGGTGAATTCGTCCGTCGGCATTCCGTCGGCGTCGCTGTTGAGCGCCGAACGCAGGGCGTCGTCGAGGTAGACATACGCGGGGTCTTCGGGGTCCTGCAGATCCTGCTCCATGACATAGGCCCACACGCGTCGCGTGATCTCGCGATCGCCAATCGCGTCGTCACCGATCAGCGCTGCGAGTGTCGCGGTTGGCGCCACCGGCCAGAACACGAGTCCGTCTTCATCGAATCGCGCGCCAGCGTTCCGCGCCGCGTCTTGCACGGCGGCGGTGAGTGGCTCGGCCAGTGTCTCGAACAACGCGCTCGATTCGACGATGGCTGCGATTTCAACGGCCTCCGCCAGTTCCCAGAACACGGCGGAATCGGTCACGTCTCCGATGAGGATGGCATCGTCCTCTGTGGCCACTTCCCCGAGAGCGTCCAAACTCCACAGGTCGACGATCACTGCCACGCCCACGATCGCATCGCGAGGCAACGCATCGACGTCGCTGGCCACGTTGAATCCCTGCGCGGCCATGCGCTCGGCGAATTCGGAATCCATATGCAGTCGCTCGACGCACTCCCCGTCGACAACATCGGATGCATGAATAGCGACGGTGCCGCGATACGTGGTGGTGTCCTCACGAACGACAAATCGCGCGGCGCCACGCGAAAGCAGGGTGGCCCAGGGTTGGGGCACGGAGAGCATGCGCATGCTACACCCGTCGCGCTGCGTGACGCAGCGATTCCAGTTCGCAACGCAGCATCGGCCAGTCCTTGTCCCGTTGCGTCTTCTTGGCACGTACCAAATCCTCGAGCGCCATCAACTCCACCACGACCGTGAATGATTGCGCGTCATCGGGAAGCGTCACCGTTGTCCGGCGCCCCCAGAGTTCCTCGAACGACGCCACGCCCCGCATGCGGCTCATGATGTCCACGCGGAGCGGCGTACCGGCAATCGTTCGCGCGTCATCGGGCACACTGAAATGCACCGCGTGGCCGCGCGCGAGATACTGCTGCTCGAATGGCGGAACCGCGATGACCGAGGCATGCAGCGCCCGCATCGCGCCACCCAGTCGCGGCAGCGCTTCATCCGTAGCGAGGACTGCCAGATCGACGTCTCGGCTATACTCGGCCGCGCTGTACAACACGCAGGCCTGTCCCCCCATCAACAGGGCGAATGCGTCGAATTGCCGGATCGTAGAAAGGACTCGAAGGATCTGGATCGGGATCACTGGTACCTCCGAGTGCGTGGAACCACGCCGACAATCGCACGGTCTCCGCCCACCGTTGCTGCGGTGTGAGCCGCATCCAATTGGCCGTCTCCTCGCCGTACAGGTCGTCAAGCGTGACTCTGGGCGGCAAGGGGGTGCAGGGAGAACTCATAGGCCAGAAGATACTCACGACACGGGAGCACCAGTAGCGTACACTGCCCAATGCCCCATTTGCGTCTTTCAATTGCCTTGTTGCCGATGGACCTTTCCGCCTGCCGATCGCTTCGCGGCTGGCGCGTAGCGCGGTCGCTTCAGAACCACTCGCCGAGTCGTACGAACCAGATATCGCCGCCTGCGGAGTTGAAGCCTCGTTGGATGAGCACGTTGAGCCCCAACGGAAAACTCACCAACGGCGCGGATCGGTCCCGCGAGGATGCGCGCCATCGAGAGCCTGGCCATCGCCTCCTGCTCACCGCGACGCTCCGTGGTGCGCAGTCCGCCAAAGCCATCATAGCCGCCCAAAAACGTCTGCTGCTGCAGCGGCGCATGCCGCGACCAACTCAGGCGGGCGCGCGGGACAATACGAATCGTACGGATTCTCCATGTGTTTCTGGATTCAATGTGCACACGCGGAAGTGGGTGTTCACTTCGCCTTCGGCACTGGTGCGCCCGTCGGCGGGGCGAACACCGTTGGCGAGGAGCACGTTGAGTCCCACCGCGCCAACGTCTGGCGTCGACGCACTTCGCCACCATCGGGCCGTCGGTGCGAGGTCGAGTGTGAATCCCAGCGGCATGCGTCGACTGACGCCAAAGGCAATTGACAGTTCGCGTGTCCTGGTGGCGTTGAGTCCGGCGCTGTCGGTGAAGGTGCGAACGTCTTCCGAGACCGCGCGGAAATTGGCGATGAGCGGCACCGCACGTTCGAGCGCGGGAATTCTTCGGCGCAGGCCTGCCCGCCATTCCTGACGATACTTGCCGATGTCTACCGACGTCGACGCTTCAATTGCGGCGCCGAACTGATCGCGCCAGGCCATGCCGCCCCAGAGTCTTCCACCCAGATCATTGTCGTATGCCAATCCAACGGCGACCACCTGCTGGGCGCCGTACACCGGCGTCACCGTGAACGTCACACTCGAATCGCGACCGGACGGTGTGAGCCGCAGGGCGCGATAGTCGTCACTCTCCCCCAGCCGCAAAATCCGGTTGCGCAGACTGTCCTCGTTGAACGGTCGTCCGGGGTGCAGGGCAAGGGCCGATCACAGGGTCCGCCCTTCGAGTCGGCGCGTACTGCTGACGCGTAGCTC
>JANOKE010001136.1:0-2389 GCA_031419135.1 Gemmatimonadaceae bacterium | reverse complement strand
GCGGTGTCGGTGGATGAATTCGATTGGATCTTCCACCGTGATGATATGGCCGCGCCGTTCGGTGTTGATCTTGTCGATCATTGCGGCCAGCGTGGTACTCTTCCCCGATCCGGTGGGACCGGTCACCAGCACCAGCCCCCGCGGACGTTCGGCAAAACCGGCAATCACCGGCGCCAGGTTGAGATCGGCAAACGTCTTGATAGCGAACGGAATCTGCCGGATCACCATGCTCACGCAGCCGCGCTGCTTGAACACGTTGCCGCGAAACCTCGAGAGGTTCGCGATGCCGAAGGAGAAGTCCAGTTCATCCTCCATCTCGAACCGCTTCTTCTGATTCTCCGTGAGCACCGAATAGGCCAGTTGCAGCGTATCACGCGGCGTCAGGACGTGTTCGTCGCTCGCGTTCTGAATGTCACCATCCACGCGCAACTTCGGCCGATCGCCGGCCGTGATGTGCAGATCGGACGCCTCGCGCTCGATCATCTCATCGAGCAGCGTGCGGAGCGAGATGGGGGTTTGGTCGGCTGGTGTCATGAGGAGAGGTCGGACCGGACCGAGTGGGGAACGGCTCGATTCAGCAGGTGAAGGACGAACGGGAGCGCGCCGGGATACCCAGCGTCACACCACATCAACTGGACGTTTCACGGATGACCTGATCGAGCGTGGTGACGCCCTTCAGCACCTTGAGCCAGCCGTCCATGCGGAGTGTCAGCATCCCCTCGCTGATCGCCCCTTCGCGCAGGACCTGCACATCACAATTCTGCATGACCAGCTTTTTGATGGTGGGCGTCAGGAACATGACTTCATACAGACCCTGACGGCCCTTGAGGCCGGTGCCACCGCACGTATCGCAGCCGTGACCCTTGAAAAACGGGAGTTCGCCAATGGTGGTATCGAGCGACAGGTCGTTCAGAAATGGCGCCGCGTCCGTGGTGGCGCCGGCCTTCGCATCTGCCAGCACCTCTTCGGTGAACCGCAGCTCCCGCAGCGTGGTGGATCGCTTGACCTTGGCGCCCAGCAGTTCGGCGTCATCCGGTACGTATTTGGTTTTGCAATTCGAGCACACCCGACGCACCAACCGCTGCGCAAGGATCAAGTTGAGCGCCGAGGCAACGTTGAACGGTTCGAGTCCCATGTCCAGCAATCGGGTGATCGTTTCCGGGGCCGAGTTCGTGTGCAGCGTACTCATCACCATGTGACCCGTCAGCGCCGCCTTGATGCCGATGCTGCCGGTCTCCAGGTCCCGGATTTCGCCCACCATGATGACGTTGGGGTCTTGCCGCAGAAACGCCTTCAGCGCCGCCGCGAACGACATGCCGATTTCGGTGCGCACCTGCACCTGATTGATGCCGAACAGGTTGTACTCGACGGGATCTTCGGCGGTCATGATATTGACATCGCCGTTGTTGATCTTCGACAACGCGGAATACAGCGTGGTGGTCTTGCCCGATCCGGTCGGACCGGTCACGAGCACCATGCCGTACGGATTGGAAATGGCTTCCATCAGTTCACGCTCGGCCCGCGGCTCGATGCCGAATTTCTCGAGATCCAGCGTGAGGTTGCCCTTGTCGAGAATACGGAGCACGATCTTCTCGCCGAACAGCGTGGGCAGCGAGCTGACGCGGAAGTCGATGACTTTCTTGCCGACTTTGAGCTTGATGCGGCCATCCTGCGGCACGCGCCGTTCGGCGATGTTGAGCGACGCCATGATCTTGAAGCGCGAGATGAGTGCCGCCCGCATTTTGAGCGGCGGTTTCATCACCTCGGCCAGCGCGCCGTCGATACGATAGCGCACGCGCAGCTCGTGCTCGAAGCATTCGAAGTGAATGTCCGACGCACCCTTGGTCACGGCGTTCGTCAGGATCGCATTGATCAGCTTGACGACTGGCGCTTCGTCCACCATGGCCGCCATCACACTCGCATCATTGACATCGTCGTGCATGTCCAGCACTTCCACATCGTCATCGTCGGCCGCCATGTCCTGCAGCAACGACTGCATTTGAATCTCATTCGCTTCGTAGTGCTTCTCGATCGCGGTTCGCATCGAGAACTCGCCCGCGAGGACCGGAACGATGTCGTAGCGCGTGATGAACTTCAGGTCGTCCACGACCCCCATCGACGTGGGATCGGCGATGGCCACGGTCAGCTGTCGCCCGTCGCGTTTGAGCGGCAGAACGGTGTGCTTCGACGCCAGTTCGGCGGGGATCAACTTCAGCAGCCGCGTGTCGATCTCGAAGCGCGACAAGTCGACCGCGGGCATCCGGAATTGCCGCGCCAACATCCGCACCACCTCGGTCTCGGCCACGAAGCCCATCTTGACAACCGTCAGCCCAAGCCGCTGTCCCGGATTCTGCGCCTGCTCTGCCAACGCTTTCGCCAACTGCTCACG
>JANOKE010001135.1:0-5941 GCA_031419135.1 Gemmatimonadaceae bacterium | reverse complement strand
CAGGCTTCGTCATTCGGCTCGTTCTCCCGCAGGGAATGTCTTCATGCAATGAATGTGCTCGTGGCCTTCACGATCATGAGTTCTTCGTCGGTCGGCATGACCCGCACACACACCCGACTGGCGTGGCTGGACACGACCGCTTCGTTGGTGGCATTTCGGTCAGCATCCAATTGAATGCCAAGGAAGCCCAGGTCGTCGCAGATACGCGCGCGGATCACAGCAGAGTTCTCGCCGATGCCACCGGCGAAAATGAGCGTATCCAACCCACCGAGCGCCGCCGCAAAGGCCCCGACGCATTTCCGGATCTGGTAGCAGAACAGCGCCACCGCTTCGGCGGCGCGGACATCGTCGGCCTCACGCGACAAGAGATCGCGCACGTCGCCGCTCGTTTCAGAGACGCCGAGCAGTCCCGACTCGTGGTTCACCATCTGCTGGAACTGCGCCGCCGTCATATGCTCGGTGTGCGCCAGATACCACACCAGTCCCGGATCCAGATCGCCGGAGCGCGTGGCCATAGGGACGCCCGCGGCCGGCGAGAAGCCCATGCTGGTGTCGACGCACTGCCCGCCATGAACCGCGGCCAGGCTGACGCCGTTTCCAAGGTGTGCCAGGATCACACGCCCGCTCGCTGCCTCGGCACTGACACGGCGCTCCAGCTCCTCCATAAGGTATGCGTACGACAGGCCGTGAAAGCCGAAACGCAGAACACCCTTCGCTTCGAAGCGACGGGGAATGGCCAGCATCTTCGCTACACGCGGCAGGTCGCGATGAAACGCGGTGTCGAAGCAGACCACCTGCAGCAGGTCGGGCATCCGCTCGCGAAGGCGTTCGATCACGGCTATTTCGGCGGGCAGATGATCCGGCGCATAGGCAGTGCTCGCGCGTAGCGCTTCCAGTAACTCCTGTGTCACGCGTTGTGGGTCGAAATACTGCGCGCCACCAGTGACCATGCGGTGGCCGACGGCCGCGACGGATGAGAAATCAATGTGCTGGGCGAGCCAATCGATCAGAAACGTCACGGCCAGCCCGTGATCCAGATCTCCAATGACGCGGCTATCCTGCTGACTGCGCTCACGATCGTCAAATGTCATCGTCGTGCCGCGCACACCAACGCGGTCAATCTTCCCATGCAACACGCGCGTGGGAACTCCACGCACCTGATACAAAGCAAACTTGATGCTCGACGAACCACCGTTGATGGCCAACACGCGCGGCGTGTCCTGCGTCACGACATGACTGCGCCAGACCGCGCGGTCTTTCCCGGCTGGCGGATTCCGATGAGTTTTGTGCGCTTGAGCATCAACGCATTCATTGCCACGATCAGCGTGCTTCCCGACATGGAAAGCGCCGCGACTTCAGGGCTCAGCACGAATGGGTAGAACACGCCGGCGGCGAGCGGGAACGCGATCACATTATAGCCCACGGCCCACCACAGATTCTGGTGCATCTTTCTTAACGTGGCGCGCGACAACGCGATTGCGGCGACGATATCGTGCGGGTCGCTTTTCATCAGCACCACGTCGGCACTCTCCATTGCCACGTCAGTGCCGGCGCCAATGGCAAAACCGACGTTGGCCTGCGTGAGCGCTGGCGCGTCATTGACCCCATCGCCCACCATCCCGACCCGTTTCCCGGCGGCCTGCAACTCTTTGACCTTTTCGGCCTTTTGTGCCGGAAGCACCTCCGCCAACACCGTGTCGATACCCAGATCTGCCGCGATCCGCTTGGCCGTGGCCGTGTTGTCGCCGGTCAGCATGACCACTTCGATTTTTTGTGCGCGAAGCGTTGCAACAGCAACTTTGGCACTGGGCCTGATCGCGTCGGCAATGGCAATGAGACCCAGAATCTGACCAGCTTGGGACACATGCACGACCGTGCGACCGTCGCCCTGCAGGCGGGTTGCCTGGGCTTCCAATGGGCCAAGGGCCAGTTGCTGTGTGTCCATCAGCAAACGATTTCCGAGGAACACCGTACCGCCCGCGGTTTCGGCGCGCGCGCCCATGCCGTCGAGGCTTTCAAATCCAGTCGGCGCGACGATCGTGAGATGCGCTGCCCGACGCAGAATAGCCTGAGCCAACGGGTGCTGGGATCCCTGTTCCACGGCGGCGGCGGCGGACAGCAACACGTCCTCCGTGATCCCATCGGCGGTCACGATTTCAACAACCTCGGGCTGGCCAACCGTGAGCGTTCCGGTTTTGTCAAAAATGATGACGTTGAGTTTGGTCGATTCTTCAAGCGCGGACGCATTCTTGAACAGAATGCCGTTTGCCGCGCCCAAACCCGTACTCACCATCACGGCCATTGGCGTAGCGAGGCCCAGCGCATCGGGACAGGCGATCACGAACACCGTGATGGTCATGGTCACCGCAAACAACAGTGGTTGGCCGATTCCCCAATACCATGTAGCGAACGTCGCAACACCGATGGCGATGGCGGCGATGACCAGCCATTGCGCGGCCCTGTCCGCCAGAAGTTGCGCCGGTGCCTTTGAGTTCTGCGCCTCCTGCACCAGCTTGACAATTTGCGCCAGTGCTGAATCGGCACCGACTTTGGTGGCCTTATAGCGAAAGCTGCCGCTCTTGTTGATGGTCGCACCAATGACTGTCGCACCGACCCCTTTGGCCACCGGCATCGATTCGCCCGTGAGCATGGACTCGTCGACGAGGGACTCGCCGGTCTCGATGACGCCGTCGACCGGAATCTTGGCGCCGGGCCGGATCACGACGACGTCGCCCGCGAGTACTTCCGCCGTTGGCACTTGGACTTCGGCGCCGTTGCGGAGCACGGAGGCCAACGTCGGCGTCAGATTCATCAGGGCCTTGATAGCCGAAGACGCACCGGCGCGGGCACGCATTTCCAACCAGTGTCCGAGCAGGATGAACACCAACAAGACGCTGGCGGCTTCGAAGAACTGGCCACTGCTCTTGAAAAAGAACGTGGTACCAACGCTGAAGAGATATCCGGTCCCAACGCTCAAGACGATCAGCGCCGCCATCCCCAGAGTGCGCTTGCGGAGCCCGCGCCAGGCAGAGACGAAGAACGGCCAACTGGGATAGAGAATCGCTGCGCTGGCCAGAAAGAACAGCCAGAGGTTGAGCTCCAGTCCAAAGGGTGGAGCGGGCGGCGAAAACGCGCCTCCCATTGGCGCATAGATGAAAATTGGCACGGTGAAAACCAGACAAATCCAGAATCGGTTCCGCATGTCCCGCACCATCGCAGCGAGATCGGTCCCGCTGTGCCCCATCTCGTGCGCCATATCCGCCGACATCGCGGGCTTTGCGGGTGAGATGGCATGTCCCGCGTGCGCGTCGGTATCTGACGTTGCCGGTGTATCGGCTGGTGACGCGGGCGCGGGTGCCGCTGGTGCTGGCGGCGCCGCCATCGTGTGTCCCTTGTGGCTATCAACCGCAGGCGCGGCGGGGACGGTTGGGCCATCCTTGGACGCAGCGGGCGGCGCATCCGGCGTAACCGGCGACGCAACCGGCGGCGTAACCGGCGGCGTAGCGGGCGAAGCAACGGGCTTGGTAGCTGGCGACGCGGTGAGTGACGTAGCAGGCGCCGCATCGGGTGAGTCCGGCGCTGCCATGTCTTCGGTTGCTGAAGACGCTGGTGTCGGTGTGGTCGCATCCGCGTCAGCGTAGGCCGCTTGCCGCACCGCCACTTTGATGTCACCGGCCTTGAGTCGCGTTTCGTCGTACCGCACGGTAGCGCTCGCGGCGGCGAAGTTCACGGTGACACTCTCAACACCCGCCACCTCGCCAATACGTGCTTCCACCCCGTCCACGCTCAGGACCGAGAGCATGTCGCTGATGTCAATCACGCTCGTCTTCATCGCGCCTCCAGTACATGCCAACGCCCAAACCGAGAGCAGTGCTTCCAATTGTCGTTTCCCGATGTCTGGTCGACGCTCCAGTCCTCCACAGTCTGGCTGCCCAACAGGGCGGCCGCCATCGCACAAAGGAGCGAGTTTTACAGTGCGTAGAATGGTAAAGCGCCTGCATGCCGCGTGAGGCGAACCCGTCGTCCCGCGCCCAACTCACTCATTCGAGCGATTGCGTCGCGCGCATCGGGTCTGTGTATTCCGGGTGCGTTGACATGTCAATCGCCGCGCCTCCCCGCGTTGGTTCTGCGTCGGCACCACTTCAAATGATCAGGCGGTCCTATGACGATTCGTACGCAACTGATGCTCCCTTCACTGGCCGCGCTGTTGGCACTTCCGCTCAGTGGTATTGCTACCACCGGACTGGCGCAGACGGTCAAACCAACGACCACGGCAATGCCGTCGCATCAGGCCGACATGAAAGCCAAGCCCGGCATGGGCGACATGATGAGCGGACCACACCATGCGCTGGCCATGGCGTACCGGGACAACCTCACCACGTTCACCCGCGCCGTGCAGCGGCAAGCCGCTGGAGCGAAGACCATCGATCTCGACCTGGCGCGACCGGCCGTCGTCGAAATGCGTCGCAGCTTTGACCAGATGCAGCTGCACCATAAGGCCCAGATGTCGATGATGAGCGACGACATGAAGCCGATGGGGAGCGATGCCATGAAGCATCCGACGTCGACGTCGATGAAGCCGATGATGGCGATGATGGAGGAGATGGAGACCCACGTGACGGCCCTTGCCGAACATCTCACCGCACTGGAAGCCGAGGTGAATGCCAGCGTGCCGTCGCCCAAGAGCGTATCGGGGCACACCGCCGAGATCCTCAAGCATTGTGCCGACATGTCCGGCATGCCGGCAAAGGCCAAACCGGCTGCAGGCAAACCCAAACAACAAAAGTGACGCATCACGACTCTTCAACGAGACCTCATCCAGTCGAGGCGCAGCCGCCTGTGAGTCTCACTGTGCGGCTGCGCCTTGGATGGGTCAGGACTAGTGCCTGGCGCCGACGTTGAACACGTACGTAGTGCGCGAGACGTCCCACTCGGTGGGCGCTCCGCCCACCTTGCGGCTCGCGTAGGCCGACCGCAGCATCTTTGGTCCCGCCGAGCTCAAGGGGAGGTGCACGATACCGTTGGCGTCTGCAGTGAACGCGATCCGGGTCACGGTGGCTGATGCGGCGCTATCCACGCCCGCTGCGAGATCAACGCCGATGTTGGGCACCGGTGCGCCATTACCCAGCACCTTCACGTGAAGCGTGTCTCCAACATAAACATGCGCCGGATCGTTCAACGCAACGAACTCCAGGCGGAGACCGGCCGCTTTGCCGAATGCGCGCGGCCCACCCGCACCAACTTGCGCGATCGTCGCGGCGTACGACGCCGCGGTGAAAATGACACTATCGAGTCCGGCCAAGGTGTTTTCGCGCTCCAGTCGCCCCGCTTCCGCAGCGCCGCCCTCGGCTTTGAGAAAGCGAATGACTCCCGCCGGTGTCGATCGAGTAACACGTGGGGCCAACCCCACGACAACGAGGTATTGCCCCGCGGCCGCCGGTTTCTGCTGCAGTCTGAGGGAGGTGCCTTCAACGGACAACGCCGTAATCTGCGTGGACGACGATGCGCCGATGATGCGGGCGTCGACGACCCGTTCAGGTTGAACGGCTGTCCCCGCTGGAAAGTTGCCTCCTCCTTGTCGTCCGTTGACGAGCACCGTGGCATCGGCGGCGAAGGCGAACATATCCGGAATGATCCAGAAATCGTGCGCGGCGGCCGTTGCCGCACCCACCGCGCTGGCCACGGCGGTCATGGCGAGCAGTCGCGCGAGGGGGCGACGTGAGGTCTTTCGTGGGGTGCTGGGCATAGGGAGATTCCGGCTGGTAGACGGTGGGTACGTATAGTGACCGCGCGCTGGATCTTACCGCGCGTTTTACGTATTGTAAAGGTCGGATCGCCGCTGCGACAATTTGTGCATCACCCTCTGACCGAAACCACTCATGCATCCCGCTCTCCGTCGCCCACTTGGCAAGACGGCTATCCGCCGCTGCAACTGGCGCTG
>JANOKE010001134.1:0-1904 GCA_031419135.1 Gemmatimonadaceae bacterium | reverse complement strand
GGGCGCTGCGATGAGCCAGTTGAACGCGTTGGCTTCGATGAAGTGCACGAGGTCCTGTTGTGGCTCGGACGAGTGCCGGTTCAGCAGCGCGGCAACATCGGCGAGGGTGGGGCCGCCATCTGTCTCGTATTTGTCGGTTGGCTTGATGGCCAGCGCCTGACACATGTCTTCCTGATGTACACGTGTCACCACTCCGTCTTCACGCACACGGTCGTAGCGTGTTACCACGATGGCGATTTCCCCACCGAAGCGCTGTACGGTGGAGTGTGCAGCGGGAAGCCCAAGTTCGCGTGCCAGCCTGAGGCAGGCGTGCTCGTTGTAGGCGACGTAGGCGAGGGCGAGAACGGGCGGTTTGAGAATGTGCGTACTGGGCACACGCCCTTTGGGCACCCCCCACTTGCGGTTGTCGTAGTACAGCGTGGTTTTGGGTTGTGCGCCGGCCAGGCTGAATTGTCCTTGCGCACTGGTGCTGCGCCCAGCGGCCGGGTTTTGCCGCAGGGCGGTGAGCAGCTGGCCCACCTTTGCTGCGGAGAGCCACTCGATCGACGTGCGCTGATCCGCCTTTGTGGGCGCGCCGAGTGCGTCGTGCAGTCGGCTGGGCGGCATGACTTGCACGGCGCCAGCGCAGTCCTCGCCGACATGCGCGAGGAGCGCCGTGACATCCGTCCGTGAGATGTTGTGCTGCCGCGCCCACGAGTCGATCACGCGTGGGTCGTCGGGGAGCAGCCCCCACAAGAACGCTGACGTTGCGCGATGTCCATGCTCTGCTTTGTGCAGGGGCATGGAGAGCGACAACGGAAACGCGCCGGGTTGTTCACGCCACCCGGGCTCGTACGTGAATACGAGCCGACGATCCGCAGCCTTGTAGACGTGTCCAGCCAGCACGCCTTCCAACAGCACGGCGAGCACTGGACGCGCCGACCGTGTGAGACGACTGCGTTCAGGCATGCGGCTTCGCGCGCTTCGATTGGCGGCCCGTCGGTACGGCACCGGGCCACCCAACAACCGTCGACGGTGCGGTGTGCGTGAGCGTTGACTGCGCGATGATGTTGGCCAGCGTGGTGTACCCGCGGCGATCGGCCAACGGGACTCGCTGTGGGCGATTCGCTTGCTCGATGGCCGTGTCGTTATCGGGTGTGATCCGTATCGACAGTCCAAGCGCCTGAATGGCCTTGAGGGCGAGGCCCAGTTCAGCACTCGGCTTGCCTTTCTCAAATGCCGCGACCCAGAACCGGCTGGCGCCGATGCGCTCGGCCAGCTGGGTCTGAGTAAGGCCGACAGCCTCGCGGCCCGCGCGTACGAGGGCGCCGATGACCGCGGGGTTGATGGGCTTGGTCATAGGGATATGTGGTCGTTCGTCAACAACAATCTTTGTTGACGTTCGTTAACATACATACAATGGTGTTGTTCGTCAACATGGCGATTGAGTTGACGAACGGCAACACATCTGCACTTGCCCGCTATCCGGCGGCGGCCACGGCCGCACGGCGTCCAAACTCCGCCCATGCCACCGCGTAGTCGTGTTCGCGGTCGGCGGTGCCGAGGGCGCGACGTATTCCACGATGCGCTCCACCGGGCCGCCGGGAAGGGTGTCAACCACGGCTGCTGGCAGGCCTTGCCTGCTTCGCCTTCGCGGCCGAGCGTGAGCGTCGCTTGCAGGTCATCCCGGCGGCGTAGTGGCCGTTCGGTTACTCCTCGACGAGAAACTGTCGGAGCAATTTGGTTCGGGCGTTGGCCCCGCGATTCGAGGAGTCATTGCATGTGCGGTTACTCGGACTCGGCGGTGCCTCGGATCTCCGACTTTGGAACTTGGCTGTTGCTAAAGCTGCGTCCTCGTCACGAAGGACGAGGACTTCGTGAAGCTCAGCGTACTGCGCGGGCCGCCGCCGAAGGTGATTTGGCTC
>JANOKE010001133.1:0-7606 GCA_031419135.1 Gemmatimonadaceae bacterium | reverse complement strand
TCGAGAAACCGGGTGGCCTCGTCCTGGAACGCCTCCGTCGGGTGCAGGTAATACTGGCCGACAGGTCAGGATGTCGTTTGAAGCGGATCAGCAAATCGGCCATGGCTTGCAACCAACGCGTTCAGATGTCGTGCGTCACGGTGATGCCGCCGCATCACCAAGTGCCGCCACCACGACGCCGAGTTTGGCGAACCGGGGATCGGCCGTGAGCCCTTGCACGTGACGCGCGTAGATCTGCTGCGCGATGACCGCAACCTTGAACAGTCCGAATGCATAGTAGAACGCCGTGTCACTCACATCACGGCCGCTGGCCACGCCATACGCCTGCACCAATTCCGCCCGACGCACGCTGCCGGGCAGTGCCGTCACGCCAAGCCCCAGCATCTTGAAGACCGGCGCATCACCGGCCTCCACCCAATAGGCCAACGAGGTGCCGAGGTCCATCAGCGGGTCACCAATGGTCGCCATTTCCCAGTCCAGCACGGCTACGACTCGATGCATTTTGCGCCGATCGAGTACCAGATTGTCGAACTTGAAGTCGTTGTGAATCAGAGTTCCCGCTCGATCGGGTGGCCGATGGGCTGCCAGCCATTTCGCGACGTGTTCCAGGTCGGGGACACTGTCCGTGCGTGATGCATGCCATCGGCGCGTCCAACCGTCCACCTGGCGTTCGACATAGCCGTCTGGTCTACCAAGCGCGGCCAGCGGTCCACTCGTGACATTTACTGCATGCAGCTGGCAGAGTGTCGATACGAATGTGTGCGAGAGATGCGCCAGTGTGGTGGCTGCCGTGTCGGCGTTGGATGACAACGCGGACGGGGCCGATCCGCGCAGGATCACCCCATCCACGTGCTCCATCAGGTAAAACGGCGCGCCGATGACATGCGGATCGTCGCACCGCGCGATGGCCCGCGGCACCGGCACACCCAGCGGATGCAGCGCCGCCAGCAAGTCGTGCTCGCGACCAACGTTGTGCGCAATCCCCGGCTTCACACCACGCGGCGGTCGGCGCAACACGTACGCGCGCTCGAAATTTTCCGTGCTGACGCTGACCTGATACGTCAGGTTGGAAAAACCGGATGGGTACTGTCGGATTGCGACACGGGCGCCGGCGGGAATGAGATCCGGCACGGCACTGTCCAGCCACACACGAAGCGCATCGCTGTCGATTGCTTCGCCGGAGCGAACGGCAATGGTGTCCTCGTCCGAGCGCGCCATGCGATGGATCGTGATTCAGGGGCGTGGGTCGCGCGCGTACCCCTTGAGTGCGCGCCGGGCAATAACCGTCTTGTGCACCTCGTCGGCGCCATCATAAATGCGCGCTGCCCGTTCGTGGCGGTACCACCACGCCAGCGGCGTATCGTCCGTCATGCCCAGCGCCCCGTGCGCCTGAATCGCGCGGTCGAGTACGCGCTGCAGCGTGTTGGCCACAAACACCTTGATGTACGCAATCTCTTCGCGCGCGGCTTCCTGGCCCGCCCGCGCCATCTTGGCGGCCGCGTCCAGCACCATCAGACGCGACGCATGGATTTCGATGCGCGACTCGGCGATCCAGAATTGGATTGCCTGCCGGTTCGCCAGCGCGTCGCCCGGCGAAAGTTCGCGCGCCACGACATGCCGACACATCAGGTCGAAAGCCCGCTCGCAAATGCCAATCCAACGCATGCAATGGTGAATACGTCCGGGACCGAGACGCTCCTGGGCCAGCGCGAAGCCCCCGCCCTGTGGCCCCAGCAAGTTCGTTACCGGCACGCGCACCTGGTCAAACACTACTTCGGCGTGACTGGACCAACCGCCGCCCGCTTCACCCATCACGGAAATGTTTCTCACCAGCGTGTAGCCCGGTGCGGGCAGTGGTACTAGCAACTGGCTCGCGCGCTGATGCGGTGCGGTGGCCTCGGGGTCGGTGACTGCCATCACCACGGCAAACGACGCGCCGTCGGCACTCGACGTGAACCACTTGTGGCCCGTGATCACGAACTCGTCGCCGTCGCGTTCGGCCCGCGTTGACATCACCGTGGGGTTGGAGCCCGCATGCTCCGGTTCGGTCATCGCGAAACAACTGCGAATTGCCCCCCGCGCCAACGGGGCAAGAAACTGCGCCTGTTGCGCGTCGGTTCCGAACTGCAGCAGGAGTTCCATGTTGCCGACGTCGGGCGCCTGGCAATTGCACACATAGTGACCGAACGGCGTCCAGCCCAACACTTCAGACAAGCGCGCGTACGCGTCGAGCGGAAGATCCACCCCTCCGAGTGCCTTGGGCAGAAACGGCGCCCAGAGACCCAATGTCCTGGCCTGTTCCCGACAAACCGCCAGCACAGGCTCGGCCTCGCGCCACGGGGCCCGCAGCAATGCCGCTTCGCGCGGCACCAGTTCCGTACGAACGAATGTGCGCGCCGTGGCCAGCAGCACTGCGAGATCGGCCGGCGCCATTTCCGTACCGTGACTCACGTGAGATACCCGCCATCCACCATGTACACGCTTCCTGTGCAGTACGCCGACGCTTCCGACGCCAGGAACAGCGCGAGTCCTGATACATCCGATGGCATGCCGATGCGTCGAATCGGCTGGTGCCCCAGCACCTGATTCGAAATGTGTTCGTCCTGCCAGAGCGCCTGACTGAACCGGGTTTTGATGAGACCCGGGCAAATGACATTGGCGCGGATGCCATCGGCACCCCATTCCTGTGCCATCACCTTCGTCAGGGATACCAGCGCCGCCTTGCTCACGCTGTAGAGTCCGAGTCCCGCTTCCGGCGACACACCACCAATGCTGGCGATGTTGACAATCGCACCGCCCCCGTGCTGCGCCATGATTGTATGAGCCGCGCGACACAGCTCCAGCGGACCCTTTACGTTCACGCTGAAGATCTTGTCAAACGCATCATCACCGGCCTGTTGCAGCGGACCGAAGATCGGATTTGTCGCTGCATTGTTGACGATGATGTCGATGCCCTCGAAGCGTTCAACGGTTCGCGCAACGACGGCATGCGCGTCAGCAGCCCGCCCCATGTGCGCGACGATGCCGACCACGTCATGCCCTTCTGCCTGCAACGCCTTCACAGCGCCATCGACATGTTCTGCTTTGCGGCTGGAGATGGCCACACGGGCACCCGCCCGCGCCAACGTGGTCGCGATCGCCAAACCGATCCCGCGCGTGCCTCCGGTCACGATGGCGACCTTCCCATCGACACGGAGCTTGGCGAGTGCATCGGCGGCGGGCGGAAGCAGCGGTTCGTGCATCGGCACAGGCAATCCCGGTGAAAGTGGAACAGGCACTGCAACATGTAGCAGGAACCCGGTATCCGGCTACCGGTCCAGACGGGTCACCCGGCCTATGGGTGGTGGAACGATGCGCCCATTCATCGCTTCGAGATGCCGAATCACGAGATCGGCCGTGCGCGGTGACGCCGTTGGATCGCCTTCCAGCGTTGCGCAGGCAGGTGCCGCCTCGGGGATACGGTAGCCGTCGCCGTTGCGACACGCCGGATATGTCACGAACGTCAGTCGCAGCGTGTCGGAGTCGGCAATCGCCCGTCCGTCGGCGCGTCGCAGCTCCCCCACCACCCGCGTTCCACTGGGCAGCCGAGCATCAAAGGCAAACTGCAGTCCGCTCACTTGCAGATAGGGACCACTTGCCAGGCCACTGCGACCAACGCTCACCTCGAGCAGCGCCCGCACTCTCGCCCCGGTGATGGGAAACGTGACCGACCGCGTTTCGTCGGCAAACAGAAAGATGCCCTCGATCATGTGCTTCGTGATCGGCCCCGCAGGCATCACGTCATCAAAACGCAGCGCGCCGGAATTGATCATCGCCACGTCGGCACCGGTCCCCATGCGCATCGCGTCCGCGATCATGTTCCCGAAAGGACTCTCTCGTTTGGAGATGGAATCGATGGCATTGATGGGGTCGGGGGCAACACCCAGCACGCGATCGTTGCCGATGCGGCGCGTCAGTGTATCGCGCCAGCGCGCAACGACCGCCGCCGTGCGCGGCTCCTCGCGCATCCCGCGGCCGACAATGAATACGCTGTCACGCACCACCCATCGTGCGCCGACGCGGGTGAACGTGACCAACACCGCCGTACGGGAGTTTGACACGGCTTTGACGAGTAACCGGCCGTCCTGCACCTGTCGACGACCGTCGTGGTCGTGGCCGCCGAGAATAGCAGTGATACGCGGTTCCGAAACCAGCGTGCGCACGTCCTCAAACATGAACCGGTGCGTGAGCGCCACCACCAATTCCGCGCCCGCCGCCGTCACCGTATCCACCAGCGCGGTCGTCGCGCTGTCGGCATTGCGACAGCGCACGTACGCCGGATAGTCACGCTCCACCGTGGTGCCGATAATCCCGATGTGTACGCCGGCCACGCGCACCGTATCCCAGCCGCGGACCGACGGAAACGGCGCGCCATTCGAATCGCCGCAGTTGCCGGAGAGCCATCGAAACGTCGATTCCCCAAGTCGCGCCAGCAAATTGGCCCGCGACCCATCGAACTCGTGATTGCCCAGCGTGGCGAAGTTGAGTCGGGCCGCATTGAAGGCATCGACCATTTGTGCACCGCCGTACCACTTGCCCAGCACACTGGGCGACAGCACATCGCCCGCCAGCACGAACAACACCGGTGCGCCCGTTGCCTGCTCGATGGAATCGCGGATGGCCGCCACGCGTGCCAGCCCGCCGCGTCCGTCTCGCATAGTGTCGGCGACGTAGACGTCATTCACCAGCAGCATGCGAACAGTTGGCATTGTCACTACCGGCACTGGCCCGGGACGCGCGCTGGCGCGGCCGCGGCTGCAAGCGGTCGCCATGGTGCATAACAAGCATGACGCGCCCAACGCGATCGTGCGTGCAACCGGGACGCGCACGTCGGCCCACCGGCGCAACGCCAGAACCGCGCTCATTGGCGTGGGTCGCGTACCACGCCGGCAAACAAGATGGTGCCGGCGAAGCGCTCACGGATGAAGAACACGAATGGCTTGTCGACACGAAACGTGGGGGGTAGTGACGTTGGCACGATGCCGACAACCGTCACGGCGGCCGCGCGCGTGCCCCGTTCATTCACCTCGACCGTCACGCCATGCTGCACGAATCCCAACTTCGCCCCCGTGCCCACCAGGCGCGGGAACTCGGCCAGATCGCTGAACGCCCGTGGCATTCCCAGTTGTTTCAGTGCGGACGAGAGTTCAATCGATCCGCGCAGCGTGAAACGCGGCACGAACACTCGCGTGCGTTCGCCAGTTGCCGAGAGCCCTTCGGTGACCCTTGCCAGCGAGGCGGAATCGAGACCGGCAACAAATGCACCAACCGTGCCGGTGGTTGGTACCAACACGAGCATCGCGTACGCACTGTTCCCGTACGACAGTTCCACGGCAGTGTATGTCGCCGACGTTACGCCGCGAACATTGCCTTGACGCGACATCATGGGCACGGACACCGACGCGCCGTTCTCAAGCGCGAACGGCGCCGACGCCGTCTCCGCCGGATCGAACGCGTCCCGCCAACGCCCTTCGAACACCACGGCATTCGCCAACAGCATCAGCAGGTTGTCCGGTGGCGGCTGCGTCAATACCTGCGGTACCAGACCGGCCGTCTGCTGACTGCCCCACGCATTCACCGCGTCGAACATCGCTTGCGGTGTGGCGGCCGAACGAATCTCGGCGCCGAAATACGTGCGCACATCGCGGGCGAATGTGCTGTCGGCGGTCAGGCCGGCGCGCACCCAGATCCCATTGGCAATCTTTACCGTGACGCCGGGATCGAGCGTGGGGAGCATGACACTCAAGACGCGATACGCGCCATTGATTTCAGCACGGTCGCGGGAGCCCCAGCCAAGCGTGGCACGCATTTCCGTGTCGGTTTGACCGGTGGCACCATTCATCACCATTCCCAGTGCGCTCCATACACTGAGCGGTGACAACAGCACGTTGCCGCTGCCCGTCGCGCTTACCTGACGCAACAGCGCCAGGGCAAACCGATTCCCGCTCGCGATTCCCTGGCGCTCGACGGCGGTCAGTTCGCGCGGCAAGGCGCCCGCCGAATCTGCGGTCGCGGGAGCCGTGCCGCCCTCTCCGCACGCAACGGTGAGCACCAGCAGCGTTGCCAACGCGATCCGGGTCCAGCACGCCAATCCCGTCTCGGAATGCCGCTGGCGCGCGCCCGGCGTGCTGTGTACTGCGGCCCTCGACAAGGAAAACATGTCCAGTCTGTTAAATAAGGCTGGCCGGATTGACGCCGCGAATCGTGAAGAGACGCGCAATCGCTTCACCGATCTTGTTGTTCGGCGTGCTCGCCCCGGCGGTGATCCCGACGCGCAGCGGTCCGCTGGTAGGCAACCAAGCCTCCTGCTCAGCCTCCGCAGCGTGCGGGCCAATTGGACGATGGCGTACGCGATTCCGCGCGACATCGATCTCGTCGGGATCGGCGATATGGTACGTGAGCACCTGCTCGGCGCACAACGCGGCCAGCGAAATGGTATTGCTGGAGTTGTAGCCACCCACCACCACCATCAGGTCCAGCGGTTCGGCGAGCAGTTCGATCACGGCATCCTGCCGGTCCTGCGTGGCACTGCAGATCGTGTCGAACGTGCGGAAGTGCTCACTTCGATGCGATTCGCCGTAAGCGCGCGACATCGCCTCGCCCACCGCCGCACCGATGGCCAGGGACTCGCGCGCCAGCATCGTGGTTTGATTTGCCACACCGATACGCTCGAGATGTCGCTCGGGATCGAAATGATCCGACGCCGCCTTCGCGAACTTCTCGAGGAACGCCTCCCGACTGAGTGCCGGACGCGGGGTCGGCTTTCCGGCCTTTGCTTCGATGAAATCCATCACCATCTCGGCCTCCGTCATGTCGCGCACGATGAGATACTGCCCACCGTGGTACTTCTCCACCTGTGACGCGGTTGCCCGCGTCTCCTCGTGGTAGTACTTGCCATGGATCAATGACGTGAATCCGTCGCGCGCGTACACCTCGACACGCTTCCACACATTCAGCACCGATCCGCAAGTGGTATCCACCACGACACATCCCAGCTCGCGCAACGCCTGAAAATCCTGAATCGTGACGCCAAACGCCGGCAGGATCACCACATCCGCCGCTTGCACGGCCGAATAGTCGAACCCCTTCCCACTGGCCGGCAGAAACACCACACCCATCTCCTTCAGCTTCGCATTCACGTGCGGATTGTGAATGATCTCACCGGCCAGGAAGATGCGACGTTCCGGGAACTTGCGACGTGTCTGATAGGCGTAGTCGACGGCGCGTTCCACGCCGTAGCAAAAGCCGAACTCCTTCGCCAACCGCACGGTCGTTTCACCCGATACGAGGGTGTAGTCGCGGGCGCGCAGGAGGTCCACCAGGTGTCCGGTGTAGTCGGCCGCGAGCGTATCCTGCACTTCGGCCTTGAGACCGAAGCCTTTGCGCACGTACGAACCGTCGGCCGTGGGAGCGGGGGTTGCCAGATCTGCCATGCTGAAATCTAGTGCGGGGCCGTTGTCCTGCCGTGGAGAGTACGCGACGGGAACTACGAAACCTGACACCCGACGAACTACGATACCGGCAATGAGATAGCGGATTACGGATATGAGAAGACAGGCGAATCCGA
>JANOKE010001132.1:0-3204 GCA_031419135.1 Gemmatimonadaceae bacterium | reverse complement strand
GCGGGTTTTGCCGGATCCGGCGCCGGCTACAATAAGGAGGGGGGAGTCGCCGTGGCTGGCGGCTTGCGCCTGGGCGGCGTTGAGCGCCGGTCCGAGGGAGTCTGGAATGGGGGCAGGAATCTCCCGATGGGTGGGGAGATGGATCCGGGTGATGTCGGCCATCTTATGAAGCTAATCGGGGAATGTTCGGGGGGTTGGTCACAGAAACGGTCTGAGGGCGAGCATTGCCAGCCCTGTGACGTTTATTTAGCGCCGCCGTCCTCACTGTGACCCATGGTTTTCAAGGGAGATTCGTCCTCCATCGGGGACAGCTCGTGGAGGAGAAGGTCAGGTTACCGCTCTGTGATGGCGCCCCAAGACATGTCCTGGAACTTTCCGCTTGACCGGTTGGGGAATCCGCCCTAGGTTTGCGTATTGCAATTTCCGCCTGAGTTCGTTCCGGAGGTGTGTCCGGGCGACTCGGGGGGGCTGTGTCGTCGAGAGGACGCACAGTGAGGACAGTTGGTGTTGTACCTGATGGTGTTGTACGGCAGTGCGGGCATCGAGCCCTCGCTACGGTGTGAATGCCAACCGGCCGCTCCCCGGAACGTGTTCAGTCCACGGCGAGATGTTTGATGAAGATCGTGTCAACTCGACGCGGTTTTTTCACGAGCGGTTTGTTTGCGATGGATGACCCGTCCCTACGCAAGCAGTTACCTCCACGACCTCGTAAGAGGGGGATTAATGCAACTCTTTTCTCGGAAGAAGACGCTTTTCGCACTGAGCCTCGGCGCGTTGACCGCGCTGGGTGCCTGCGGCGATGACGTCACGGTGCCCGTAGCGCCGGATGCGCCGGTGGTTGTTTCCATCACACCTCCCAACGCAACGATGAACATCGGTGAGTCGCTGAACTTTGCGGTTCAGATCACCGGTGGCAGCACGACCACTCGACCAACGCTCACGTCGTGCACGTCGAGCAACATAGCCGTTGCAACAGCAGCGGTGCAGACGGGCGCCTGCCGCGTGACGGCGGTGTCGTCAGGTAATGTGACGGTGACGGCGTTGGCGTCGACGGGCGGTGCGGCCGCTGCGTCGATCAATGTCGCTCCGGCGGCTGCAGCAATCGGCAACCTCACCACGTCGCCCACTTCGGCGACACTCGGTGTTGGCCAGACGCTCACGATCGTTCCGAACGTGACCAAGCCCACGGCTGCCGTGGTTGTGACGTACGCATACAGCACCAGCAACTCGGCCATCGCCGGAGTCAATCCAACGACGGGCGTTGTGTCGGCTGTGGCTCCGGGCACCGCGACCATCACGGTTACGGCGAGCGGATCAGGTGCAGGCTTCACCACCACGCAGCTCACCGCTGGTGTGACGGTGAACGTGACGGCGGCTCCGCCGGCGTTGACGGGTTTGACGGTCCAGCCTCAGAGCATCGATATGGCCGTTGGCACAACGCGCCAGATTTCGGCGGTGGTTACGGCGGCTCCGGGTATCACGGTGCCAACCGCGACCTTTTCGTCGAACGCCACATCTGTTGCGCAAGTGACGAGTGGTGGTTTGGTAACGGCGGTGGCGCCGGGTAACGCGCAGATCACGGTGACGGCCACGTCGGCTGGCACGGCGACGCTCGCGGCTACCACGCTCACGCAGCTGGTCACGGTGACGGTTTCGCCAACGGCGAACGTCACGATCCAGTCCATCATTCAGGGTCCGTACAAGACCACGGATATTGACTCGTCGTACACCGGCTGGAATACGTCGCCGCTGCTTGGCTCCGGTCCAACCGGCCCGCTGAGCGGTGGTTCGGCGCTGGGCTCAATCGCGGGTATCCGCGTTGGAGCGAACGCGCAGCTCGATCAGTCGGTTGACGTTACCAACACGAGAGACCAGATCCAGGTGGTTCTGAATCTGCAGACCAACAGCCAGCGTGTTGACTCCGTTGTCGTGTACGTCGATCCGGCGGCCACGGGCCGTCGTGCGGCTGCACGTCAGACGTTCTCGCAGGCGCCGTCGGGCAGCACGGAAGTTCGTTTGTATCTGCTTACCGACGACTTCACGCTCAACTCGGCCACTGGCGTGGGCGATGTGCACTACCCGAACGGTCTGAAGGCCATTTCGGCGTCAGTGTGGACCACCCTGCCTTCCGGCTCCACTGCAGGATCCTGCCCAGTTGCGATCACGGCCAACAACACCTGCGAATTGCAGAACGCGTCGGCCGCACGGCAGAACATCAACTTCAACAACATCGACGGCTTCGCGCTGACGATGACGAAGCCGGCCAACACCGCGCTTGACGCCGCTGCCCGCTCGTGGTGGGGCGGACCGACGGTCAGTGACATTGGCCAGGGAACAGGCATCACGAGCTTCCAGGCGTGGCCGGTTATTTACACGCCGGGTCGCACGATTATCCAGCTCACCGCTGGCTTCGGTCGCTGCCTGGGCTTCAATGCGGCGAGTGGTATTCCGGTTGGTGTGACGAGGACCGCGACCACCGCGCTGCCGTCTTTCACGTTCACGGCAGGAACCGCAGCACCGGCTGGCAGCACAGCCTCGCACATCGGCTGCGGCGGACTTGTCGGCGCCTACGATCTGAGCGACAACTTCCGGTTTGAGGATTATCCGCACGTTGTGGCTTCACTGGACAATTCGCAAAACCCGGGTCCGCGCACGATTTACGGTTACAACCCGACGCTTGGTTCCGATCCGTTCGGTGGCCCGCGCCCGACGTTGTACCGCAACTCGCCGTCGGCAACTGCGCCGAGCGCACTTCGCGTTGATTATCAGGCCCCCGTGCTTACGCTCACGGTCTCGCATCCCAACGGTGAGCGTTGGGTGAATGACCCGTACGCGTTCAACGGAACGTCCACGTACTTCCCGTACACCGCGTCGGACGGCGCGCCCGCAGTTGGTCTCATGACCACGCGCAACACGATTTTCCGTGCTGCGTCGGCAAACCCGTGCGCCGGTGGCCAGACGTTCTCCGATATTGGAGGCCTGACGGCAACGGTTGCGCAGATTCCGGCAGCAGTGATGCCGCCGAATCGCGAGCACCCGTGTGACTTCACGAACAACGCGTACGTGGCGCAGGCAACGGAAACCGATCGTCTCGGTAACCGTGGCACGATCGGTAACCTGTTTACTGCGGCCGCCGGTTCAACACCTGCCGTAGCGGCGTCGCCGGTGTTCGGCATCGACAATACCGCGCCGGAAGTTCAGGTG
>JANOKE010001131.1:0-2253 GCA_031419135.1 Gemmatimonadaceae bacterium | reverse complement strand
CATTACCGAACGGCGCAGTCACATCGACGCGAACAAGGCACAGGCGCGCATGGATCCGGGTCCGCTGCGCACGTCCAGTGAAACGATCTATCTCACAGTAGCCGACAGCGCCGGCAACATGGTGTCGTTCATCAACTCGCTGTACGACGAATTTGGATCGGGTATCGTGGTACCCGGCACCGGATTCGCATTGCACGACCGCGGCGCGGGATTTTCGTTGGAGCCGGGACTGCCCAACACCGTGGCACCGGGAAAGCGCCCGTTCCACACGCTGATTCCCGCGTTCGTCACGAAAACGAACAGCGACGGTAGCGAATCACCGTGGATGAGTTACGGCGTGATGGGTGGTGCGATGCAGGCGCAGGGGCACGTGCAGATGCTGCTCAACATGGTGGTGTTTGGCATGGACGTGCAGCAGGCCATCGATGTGGCGCGTTTCCGTCACCTGAACGGATTGCAGGTGGCGTTGGAAGCGCCAATCACCGACCAGGTGCGGGCGGCGCTCAAGGCCATGGGCCATGACATCACCGACGAGCGTCGCACGCAGTTTGGTGGCGCGCAGGCCATCGTGAAAATGCTCAAGGGCTACGTGGGCGGTTCGGACCCGCGCAAGGATGGCATGGCAATCGGTCATTGACGCACGTCGGGCCCGGTCGCAGGGTGCGCGACCGGGCCCGCGTATTTCCTGTCGTCTTACTTGAGGTTCTGATTGACGGCCAACTCTTCCTGACTGATGGGAATGCAGGTGCTGCGGCCCTGCAGCGCGGTACTCTTGCTCTCGGCCAACCACCGCCGCAGGTCCCACAGGCGACGCCCTTCCAACCACAATACGGCTCCGCGTTCGCGCTGCAGGATGGTCCACGCCTGATCGACCGTGGTGGCGCTGAGCGCTGGCAACGTGAACGAGGCGCGCTCCTGATTGATGAGCGTCATCGTGTTGGTAACATCGTTCGCGCGCAAAGCAGCCTCGGCGCGGATGAGCAGCATTTCCGTTCCCTTCGCCAACGGCACCGCGTCGCCAAGTGTGAGATACTTGCGCTGACGAAAGAAGTTGGTGGCGCCATCCTGACCCTTGGTAATGACCGTGCCCGTTTTCACGGTATCGTACGGCGTGCGGGTGTCGCGATCGGTTACCCACACCGTATTCCAAGCCGTCACTTCGCGGCGGCTGATAGTTTGCACGGCGAGATCGAGATTTTCGCGCGTGGTGTTGGTGGAGAAGACGGCGTTGTGACGAAAGGCGGTCGGCACCAAGGCCGCGTCTGCCGCTGCTTCTGTCCACTTGCCCTGCCATGCGCGCACCTGCGCACGGCCAGCCAGCGCCGCGTTGACCAGTGCGGTGTTGTTGAGGGCCGTGGCCACTGTGAGCGCGCGCGTGAATAAACTTTCCGCCCGCACGAAGTGGATGCTGCTGGCCTGTCGCGCGCCGCCGTCGATAACGGCTTCACAGACGTTTTCGCCGAGGAATCGATTGGCGAAACCGGCATAGAGGTAGGCGCGCGGCGTGTTGGCGTTCGTTTCAAACGCCGTTCCCAACACGGTCTTCATGCGTGCGAGACCGTTCTCTGCGACAAACCTTGCCGTCTGCATCCGCGCCCAATCGCCGTTCACATCTTCGGCGCCAATGGTTCCTGCGTTGAACTTGCGCTCAGCGGCGAAGTTGCCGGAGTGATACAACTCGAGTCCGGCCAGCGCGCCGCGTGTGATGTAGTTGCCGATGGCATTGGACAAGTCGCCTCCCATCCCGTTCACGAGCGCCGGCATAGCCGAGGGAGTGTTCAGATCCTCGTCCAGCAACGGTCCGGGATTGGTGACGTCGAAACTGCAAGCGCCGAGCAGTGCGGCCGCCGTGAACGCTGCCGCAATGCGGCGCGCTGTTGATTTCATGATGGAGGCAGGCATCAGAAGCTCGTCCTCACGCTGAAAAGAAATGTGCGATAAGGAGGAAAGACGTAATAGTCTCGTCGGGAGAAGGTACTGGTTCGCTGGTCGGCGGCTTCCGGATCGGAACCGGTGTACTTCGTATTGACGAACAGATTACGGCCAGTGAGCTGCACGGTCATGTTGCGCGTGCCGGGCACCAGGCCGGCGGGAACGTCGTATGCCAGCGAAAGGCTGCGCAGTTTGAAGAAATCCGAACTCTCGACGAAGTAGCTGTAGTCGCGCTCGGCGGCATTGATCGAGCACTTCGCGCGCTCAGCCGCGTTGATGGTGGCCAGTTTGGAGTTGTCACCGGCGGCGGCGGCGATCAGT
>JANOKE010001130.1:0-1990 GCA_031419135.1 Gemmatimonadaceae bacterium | reverse complement strand
CCGGTCTGCAAGCCATTGCCACCGCGCGACGGTTGGGCGCCGTAGTGTCAGGCTTCGATATTCGGGCCGTTTCCGAGTCGGCGGCGATTAGCTCCTGGGCCACCACCGTCGCGCCCAGTGAACGAATCTGCTCAGCGGCCGCGGCCCGAATATCGAAGCCTGACACTACGGCGCCCAACCGTCGCGCGGTGGCAATGGCTTGCAGACCGGCCACGCCTGCGCCCAGCACACAACACTTGGATGGCGCCATGGTGCCGGCCGCCGTGGTGAGCATAGGCATGAACTTTACCATCGCCGATGCGCCAACCAGCACAGCCTTGTACCCGGAAACCGTTGCTTGCGACGACAACACGTCCATGGATTGCGCGCGGGTGATGCGCGGCACCAACTCCAGCGCGAATGCCGTAACGCCCTGCGCGTCGAGTGCGGCGATGGCGTCGGCACTGGTGGACGGCTGCAACAGTGACAGCAGATGGCTGCCACGGCTCATGCGGGCGACTTCCTCGCCGGTGGGTGGCTGCACCTTGCACAGGAGGTCGGCGCCGCTGAACACGGTTGCCGCGTCGGCCAGGGTGGCACCCGCGGTCTCGTAGGCTGTGTCGGGGAACCCGGCGCGGAGTCCTGCCCCACGCTCCATGGTGACAGTCACACCGGACTTCACCAGCCGGGCCACACTTTCGGGAACCAGCGCCACCCGCGTTTCACGGGGAGAGTGTTCGAAGGGAACTCCGATGTTCATGCGGCCGGGAGCAGGAGTGAAGGGGCGTGACGGTATACAGCAAGCGGAAAGTAGGGTCCGCCCATGCGCACGGAAAGGCACCGGCCTCATCGGGTGCGCCCGCGCCGCTTGCCCATGGCGTCGGAATGCCGCACACTTGGCGTCACCGATTGGCCGTCCCCTCTCAGATCCAGACGCCATGATTACCCTGACCGTGAACGGCGCCCGCCGGAGCTTCGACGGCGACCCAACCATGCCGCTGCTCTGGTTCCTGCGCGACGAGCTCGCGCTGACCGGCACCAAGTACGGCTGCGGCATCTCGCAATGCGGCGCCTGTACGGTGCACGTCGATGGCCAACCGGCCCGAGCCTGTCAGCGGCGCATGTCCACGCTGGAAGGGCGTACCATCACCACCATCGAAGGGTTGCATCCTTCGGGCGAGCATCCAGCGCAGGTGGCGTGGCGTGAACTGGACGTCCCCCAATGCGGATTTTGCCAGTCCGGACAAATCATGGAGGCCGCAGCGCTGCTGCGTACGAAGCCCAAGCCCACCGATGCGGACATCGATTCGGCCATGACGGGGCATCTGTGTCGTTGCGGCACCTATCCGCGTATTCGCGCGGCCATCAAGGTCGCGGCGGAGAATCGGCCATGAACAACGACATGCTCGAACGCCGTCGCTTCGTGCAGTTGTTGGGGATGGGCGGCATCGTGATTGCGGTGGGCCCGTCGGGCATTCGTCGTCTGGACGATGCGGAGCGACTCGCGGCCTCGTGGGCCGAACCGTGGTCACCGGTGGCCTACGTGACGTTGCACGACGATGGCCTGGTGACGCTCATTTGCCATCGGTCGGAGATGGGGCAGGGCATTCGCACCACGATGCCGATGATCATTGCCGATGAGATGGAAGCCGATTGGGCAAAGTGTCGAGTGGAACAGGCCGATGGCAACGAGAAGAAGTACGGCTCGCAGAACACCGACGGTTCCACCAGCATCCGCGACTTCCTCCCGAAGTACCGCGAGGCGGGTGCAACCATGCGCACCTTGCTTGAAGACGCGGCCGCCAGTCAATGGGGCGTGAACGCCAGCACAGTGCGGGCACGACAACACACGGTGGTGCACGAAGCCAGCGGCCGCGCGGTGTCGTTCGCGGCGCTGGTGACTTCGGCGCGCGCGCTGCCAATGCCCACAAAAGATCGTGTACGCGTGAAGAGTGCGGCCGAACGGCGTTGGCAAGGCAAGAAGATGCCGTCAATCGATCTGGTGCCCATG
>JANOKE010001129.1:0-1419 GCA_031419135.1 Gemmatimonadaceae bacterium | reverse complement strand
CCAAGGCCACCACTCCAGGGCCCGCCAACACGTCTGGCCCGAGCAGCAGAAAACAGGCGGCAAAAAACATGTTGATGCCGAGATACACCAGCGCGGTCCATCCCAGGAACTTCGGCCAAGTAGTGGTAAGCGCGTCGTGATAGACGCTTCCCGCCTGCGACCACGGGAGTCCCTCACGCAATACGTTGAATGAGCCGTCGGGATTGAGCAGCCGCCGCCCGCGCGCGTTCGATACGACTCGGCCGAGTCCGAGGTCGCCTTTCTCTTCGTGGGGGTCGGCGTTGGGGTGTAAGGCCATGAGCCGGAAAGCTAGCATCGGTGCTTCAGGTGGGGATGCAGGCACTGCAACTACGCGCCTGCGTCGCCTGAGCCGGTCAGTGGCACCGCCCGCCGCTCGCGTCCCAGATACGACCACCAACCTCGAGAAACGCGGATCGATACTCGGCGCCGCCAAGCACCAGCAGCAACACGCCGGCGCGACCGGCGATCCGCGACGCACTGTTGGGGAGTGGCGCGCTGAAATTCCGGAGCACTCCGCCGCCGGTCCCCGCAATGATTTGGGTCAAACCCTTCAACGTGTCCAGCACCCCCTCGGGATTCATCGGACGAAAACGTTCGTAGTCGTGATCGTGGCCGTTGAGCACCAGTTCGACATTGTTGTCGATGAGCAGTTGCCAGAGTGGGATGAATTTGCGGTTGCTCCCATGCCACCCCGAACTGAAGCGGGGATTGTGCCAATAGGCCACCGTGCACGTGGCCTCGCTGGCCTTGAGGTCCTTTTCCACCCACGCCATCTGTGCCGCACGCGCCGCATCGTTGAAGGCCGTGTTCACGATGATTTCGCTGTTGAGCGCGAGCACGTGCCACGTGCCAACGTCGTAGCTGTAGTAGCCCGAGATGTCGTTCCCGGCCGCTTTGCCGAAATACTTGAAGTACGGGGCGGCGCCGGAGCTGAGATACTCGTGATTTCCCGGCGTCGTGCGGAGGTTGCGCATGATCCGTTTGTTGGGATCGCCCCACGTGGGTGTGAAACAGTTCGCAAACTCGGCTGCGGTGCCGGACTCATACACGTTGTCGCCCAGGGTAAAGGCGACGTCGGGCACCTTGGCGATGCTGTCGGCGCGCAGCACGCTGTCAACCAGATGTGCCGTCGCTTCACCGCTGCGCAACGAGCAGTTGGCAATGTCACCCACGCCGACCATCACCGCCGCGCCGCTCTTCGCAACCGCCCACGCGGGTGCGGCCGCCGGAGGAGGCGTGAGTACCACCGGTCGCGTGCACGAGAGCATCGCACAGCAAGCCGCGAGAAACAATGAATGCTGCATTGGTCGCATAGGATCCCTCAAAGGGCGTGGAGCGTGTGGACCGACGCGAGACAGTCGCGCCGCACGGCGCCTAGTGTAGTGCGTCAGAAATTTC
>JANOKE010001128.1:0-4238 GCA_031419135.1 Gemmatimonadaceae bacterium | reverse complement strand
CGCCGCTCCAGCCGTCGTATTTGAGCGCGTGCACCATCGCGGCGCCGGTACCGCGGTCCATGCGGCAGGCCGAACGGACGGCGCGTACGAAGGCGGGAAGTTTCTCACACCAGCGACACGACGGCATTGCATCGGGCGCTCCGGTGTGTGCGGACCCTGGAGCGAGTGGCATGCTCGCGGACAGGCGCGGATGGCCGCACCGCGCACATCGCGGATTGGCAAATGGCTCCAGGCGCGCGACACAGAGTCCACAGACAATGCTGACACAGGTCGGCGCGAGCGGCGCTCGACACACGGCGCATGCGGGAGGCAACAGCACAGACGCAAGACCATGCGCCAAGTGCCGCCACATCGATACGCGCTCGATCCGCATACTCACCGCTGATACCCCGTCTCGGCGCGAAGCGCGTTCCACATCACGGCACGGGGAGCCGGTATGCCGAACCAGCATTCGAACGCGGCGGCCCCCTGCTCGAGCAGCGTGGTGAGACCATCCTGCGCCGCGTGACCTGCGATCCGACAGCTGCGAACCCACGGCGTTTCGTCGCGTCGATATACGAGATCCAACACGGCCGCGTATGGGGCCAGCGACTCGGGTGTCACAGGCATTGCCTCGTCGCTCATGCCGATAGGTGTCGCATTGATCACCAGGTCGGCATGTGCGACGGCTGACTCCATGGTCGACGCGACGGATGCCGCGACCTCGACACGGGCGGCGAGTTGGCGCGCGCGCGCTGACGTGCGTGCATACAGCACGATGTCGCGGCAACCACCCTGGTGCAGCGCGACGAGAACGGCCGCGGCCGTTCCGCCGGCGCCCAGTACCACACAGCGCAACGCGGCGACGCCCTGCGGACACAGCGCGGCGATTGAGGCCGACACGCCGGCGACGTCGGTATTGTCGCCGCACAGCACGCCCTGCTCGTGCCAAAAGGTATTTGCGGCGCCAACCCGCGTCGCCAACGGCGTGCACCGGGCACGACCCGCGACGGCTTCCTTGTGCGGAATCGTGACATTGCCCGCCGCACGTTCTGCGGCAAGGTCATCGAGTGTCGATGCGAGATTGGCGGCCGACACGTCAAGCGTCTCGTAGCGAAGCGCGAACCCCGCATGCGTTAACGCGGCGTTTTGGAATACCGGTGACAGGGAGTGTGCGACCGGTTGTCCCAGCAGCACCAATCGCGACGGGAGCGCGCGGCTCGTCACGGAATCGTCAGGCCGATCGGCGCGCGCGTTCGGCCGCGATGCGATCGAGCACGGCGCTGATTTCGCCTTCCAACTCTTCAAATGTCGCCCGATAGGTTGCCAAATCGCCGCCAAACGGGTCGCTCACGGGGCGCGCGCGCTCGGCCTCTGCGAAGCCTGTCAACAACCAGGTGCGTCCAACCCCACCCAGCGCTTCGACACGCTCCAGATGATGCGGACCCATCGTCAAGATGATGTCGCTCTTCGCCACCAGTTCCGGTGAAAGTTGCCGGGCGCGATGCCCACCAAGATCGAGACCATGCTCCAAGGCAACCAACATCGAGCCGTCCGATGCTGGCGCATTCGGCCAGGCGCTGGTTCCGGCGCTCGTCACTTCGACGTCGTGCCAGGCACGCTCGTGGATGCAGCGGCGTGCGAGTCCCTCCGCCAATGGACTTCGACACGTGTTGCCCGTGCAAACGAACAGAATGCGCATGGGTCAGGTATCACCGACGAGATCGGGGACGCAGGCACGAAGCTCGACTGCGGACAGCACGCCTGGACGAATCACGCGGGCGCGTCGCCCGGTGCAGTCGACCACCGTGGACGGAGGCGACGGCGACAGCCGTCCGCCGTCGAGGACGTGCAGCGTTCCCCGGTGAATGGCTTCCGTCCACTGTTCTACAATCTCCCTACTTGACTTTGCCGGCGGTACCCCCGGCCGGTTGGCGCTGGTACTGGTAATCGGCTCTCCGTACGCCGTCAGTAAACGCTGCAAGCCGGGATGCGGCGTCCACCGCACCGCCACGCCTCCCTCGGGTCCGCGAAGTCGCGCCGGAACGCGCCCGTCCCCCCCCCGAAGTACCAGCGTGAGGGGGCCGGGCCAAAACCGCGCCGCGAGGTGCGCAGCATAGGTGGGCAAATGCAAGTCCAGACGTGCAACCTGTCCAGGCTCACCAATGAGCATCAGGAATGGCTTGCCTGGCGGCCGGCCCTTCATACGGACCAGCGATTCGACCGACTCGTGGTCGACGGCGGTACCAAATCCGTAGACGGTCTCAGTTGGATACGCGAGAACGCCGCGGTTCGCGAGATGATCGATGACGCCGCGCAAGGCGCCGTCGATTTCGGCGGGCGACCAAAACGGAATGGTGAGCGACTGGACACTCATTCGGCGAGCAGGCTCAGGGCGTCGGCACGCGCAAAGTCGGCTTCGGTTGTGATCTTGAGGCCGCGCTCACTGCCTTGCACCACCACCACGGGCAATCCGAGTCGCTCCACGAGCGCGGCATCGTCGGTGGCACTTACGCGGTCCCGCCGCGCCTCGATATGCGCCCGTTCCAGCATTTCGCGCGGGAACGCCTGCGGCGTTTGGGCACGCCACAGACGCGAGCGGTCAGTGGTGCGCACAATCCGTCCGGACGCATCGACCTCCTTGAGCGTGTCCACAACCGGTAATGCGGCAATGGCGCCATGTCCCTTGCGCGCCTCGGCGATCACGCGGTCGATGGTCGCGTCGGTTACCAGCGGACGCGCGGCATCGTGCACAACGGCGATGACCACCTGTTCCGGCAGATCCTCGAGTCCATTCACCACGCTGTCGTGGCGTTCGACACCACCCGCGCTCACCAGCAAGCGATCGACATCGCACTGAAAGAGCCACGGCGGCGGATCGGCGGCATACGCCTTGGGCAACACCACCACTACCACGGCGACATCTGCCCGTGCCATGAAGGCCTGCACGCTGTGCAAAAGGGCGGGCTTGCCGGCCACCCATCGAAACTGCTTGAGCTCATCGCCGCCGGTGCGTGAACCGGATCCACCCGCGACAATGACGACCCCCACATCGCGCACCACGCCGTCGCTCTCATTCGACGCCTCGTGTTGGCCGCGCGATCGGGCCGGAGCGGGCAGTGGAATGTCGCGCCTGGGACGCGGCGTGTTCGTGGGAGACGTCATGAACGTTGTACCGTGGTCACGCCGCCACCGTATTGCCAACGGTGCGTTGCAGGACGTCGCGTAAGGTGCGCACGCCGATCACTTCCATGTGCTTCGGCACGCGCCGTGGAACCGCGCGGTCGGAAAGAAATGCCTGGGTCATTCCCAACTTCGCCGCTTCGGTCAGGCGGCGTTCCGCTTGCGACACCGGTCGCACTTCACCGCCCAGGCCGAGTTCACCCAGAAATACGGCGCGAGCGGGCAGCGGGCGGTCGACCACACTCGATGCCAAGGCCGCGACTACCGCCAGATCCACTGCCGGTTCCTGCACGCGCATCCCCCCCACCACGTTGCAAAATACATCCAATTGCGCACACGAAAACCCACCACGCTTGTCGAGCACGGCCAGCAACAGCGCAAGTCGTCGTGCATCAATGCCGCTGGCCACGCGCTGCGGCGTTCCGAATCCGGCACGCACGGCCAATGCCTGCACTTCGACCAGCACCGGTCGCGTTCCCTCCATCAGCGCACAGAGCGCACTCCCGCTGGCCACCTCGGTGCGGTCGCCAACGAACAGCGCCGACGGATTTTCCACCGGCACCAACCCGGTGGGCAGCATGCGGAACACGCCAATTTCATCAACGGACCCGAAGCGATTTTTCGTTGCCCGCAGTACACGATGATCGAGCGTGCCATCGCCTTCAAAGTACAACACCGTATCGACGATGTGCTCCAGCGTTTTCGGTCCCGCGATGCCGCCACCCTTGGTGACGTGCCCGATTACGAACACCGTTGTTCCCGTGTCCTTGGCAAATCGCATGAGTCGGGCCGCACATTCGCGCACCTGGCCGACGTTTCCGGGCGCCCCCTCCAGCAATTCGGTATGCACCGTTTGTATCGAGTCGACCACGAGTGCATCGAAGCGTTGTCCGTCAGCGCGAGGATGTGACGCGGTGGCGAGGATCGTTTCGAGCGAGGTTTCGGTGAGTAGCGCGACCGAGCCCGCCGATTCCGTGAGTCGATCGGCACGCAGCTTCACCTGCAGCGCCGACTCTTCACCGGTGACATACAGCGTGGCATGCGCAGCGGCCTCGAGCCGGGCAGCAACTTGCAAC
>JANOKE010001127.1:0-7662 GCA_031419135.1 Gemmatimonadaceae bacterium | reverse complement strand
CCTTGAGTCACAACTTCTATGAACCGAACGTCTGCAGGCTGGCGTTCGATTCCTCTCACACAGCGGTCACGATGCGCTGTCCGTCGATTCGTTTGGCGGAACCGGGCGCGTCCAGCGTTTGACGGCCAGCATGATCCCAACCGCGCCGATCACGAGAAAAAACACCGGCAGCCAATACACCAGCAAGTTGATTCCCTCGGCCTTGGGCTCGAGGAGAATCCACTGGCCGTACTTTTGCACGAAGTAGTCGAGCACGTCCTGTTCGCTTCGGCCGTTGGCGAGCTGCTCTCGGACCAGGACTTTCATCTGCGTGGACAATTCCGCAGGGGAGTCCTGAATGGACTCACCTTGGCACACCGGGCAGCGAAGGCGCGACGCGACCTTCTTTACGCGAGCGTCAAGCAGCGGGTCTGCACCGGGCAGGGGCGCGATACCCGCTTGCCGAGTGATTGCCGGTTCAATAGACGCACTCTGGGCGCGCGACTGGCGCGTCGTGGGCAGCAGTGCGACAACAGCAAGCATGACCAACCCAGCGCGGACCGAACGTGATTCACGCCGCGCTCGGTTCACGGTTTGGGGCCAGCAGCAGGTGGCAACATGCGCATCACGGGCGCATCGGCCGATCGGGTTGCGCTGGAGTCACGATTCACCACAAGCAGCGAGTCGAGTAGGCTTACCAACTGCACCGCGGTGACCGGTCCCGTGTACTTGCGAGCCACGCGTCCCATCTGGTCAATCACAAAGGTCTCGGGGACGCCGTACAACCCGTAGTCGATCGCGGCGCGCGCTCCGGGATCAGCGAGCGCCGGATACGCCTGACCGCCCATGTTGGCGATCCACTTGATGCCGCTACGCTCGAAGTCGTTGTACAGCATTCCGAAGAACTTCACGCCGGAGGCGGCGTACCGATTCGCCACCTGCGACAGCGCGTCATGCTCGTCGCGGCACGCCAAACACCATGACGCCCAGAAGTTCACGACCACGATGCGTCCCCGATGCTCGGCGAGACGTACCGAATCGCCAACCGTAAGGCGCAACACCGAGTCGGTGCCCGGGGCGAACACCGCTCGCGTAAACGCTGGCGCCTCACGCCCAGGCAGCGGCGAGGGAATGCTGCGCGGATCGCGCGTCATGCCGTACGACAGCAGAGCCATCACCGGGAGTCCAACGCCCGCCGTGACAAGAAATGATCGCTTCCAGTTCATGGTAGTCAGTGCCTCAACTCGCCGCAGTGGGCAACGTGGGCGCCTGCGCAGACGACATGGTGGCCCCGGCGAATCCCCCGCCGCCCGGATTCACCGGTGTGGGATGCGCCACCACGAAACCCGCGACGCGCGCTGGGCGACGCGACACCGGCCACGCGGATACGAATGCGCCCATCGCCACAACCAGTCCGCCAAACCAGATCCACGGCACGAACGGTTCGAGGATCACACGCAGGGTTGCCGACTGTCCATCGGGCGTGAACGCCATGAGGTTGACGTACACATCGCCCGACGGACGGCTTCGCACGGCCGGAGTTGGCACGGGCTGATCCTGTGAACGATAGAAGTTCATGCGCGGATCGAGCATGCCAACTACGGCGTCGCCGCGAAGAATTTCCACGTCGGCACCCACCACTTCGCGTTGCGGCTCCTGTCTGCCCCACAGCGACTTGAGTCGCACCGACAAATCACCCTTGACGGGCATGACCTGACCCGGCTTGAGGGTGGCTTCACGCTCGAAGCGAAAGCTGGATGATGCCGTGATACCGATTGCCACGGTGATGATGCCAATGTGCGCCAGGAACCCGCCGTATCGCCGACGATTGCTGCCCACCAGGCGCATCAGTGCGACGGGTAGTGCTTCACCGTGGGCGCGAACACGCGCCATGGTGCCAATGCGATACTCGCGCAGGTTGCACACCAGTGCAAAGCCGGCAAATGCAAATGCGGCAATACCGTACACATCGCGCATACCGAACACGGCCGACAGCACGACGATGGTTACCGCCACGACCGACGGCCAAATGAACAGTTGGCGCAGTTGTTCGCGCGACGCGGCCTTCCACGGCAACGACGGCCCGACGCCCATGAGAAACAGCAGGCTCACGCAGATCGGGATGGTCATCTTGTTGAAGAAGGGCGCTCCCACCGTAACCTTGATGCCCTTGAACGCTTCTGCCACCAGCGGGAACAACGTGCCCAGCACCACTACAAAGGTGAACCCGGTGAGAAACAGATTATTGAACAGGAACACGGTCTCGCGTGATGCGGCCGAATCCAGATGGCCGTCGCTGCGCAGCTTCTCGCTGTTACCGGCCACCAGTACCAGCGAGGTGACCAGGCATAGCGCGATGAACGCCAGGAAGTAGTAGCCGATGGTGCCGGTGGTGAACGCGTGCACCGACGAGATAATGCCCGAACGTGTGAGGAAGGTGCCCAGAATTGTGAGCAAGAATGTCGACACGATGAGGTTCACGTTCCACAGCTTCAACATGCCGCGCCGTTCCTGCACCATCACCGAATGCAGGAATGCGGTGGCCGTGAGCCACGGCATGAATGAGGCATTTTCGACAGGATCCCAGGCCCAATAGCCGCCCCACCCCAGCACTTCGTACGACCACCACATGCCGGCGATGATGGCCATGGACAGGAACGACCAGGCACTCAGCGTCCAGCGTCGCGTGAGCTTGATCCAATCATCCGTGTGGATTTCGCCTGAGAGCAGCGCGCCAACGGCGAATGCAAACGGCACCGACATGCCGACGTAGCCCAGATACAGCAGCGGCGGATGCACACCCATGAGGATGTGATTCTGCAACAGCGGGTTGGGTCCTGGTCCATCCAACGGGGTTGGGCTGACCAGATGCCACGGATTGGCCGGGCCTACCAGCAAGATGTAGAAGAACAGGCAAATACTGAGCAGCACGACCGCAGACCATGGCACCAGATTGCCAACGCGCTGCCGATTGGTCCACACCACGACGGCGCTGTACATCGCCAATACCCAGCCCCAGAACAGAATCGAACCTTCCAACGCGCCCCACAGCGAAATCACCGTATAAAACACCGGCGTGGAACGACTGCCCACCTGCGCCACATATCCCACGCTGAAATCGTGCGTGACGAGCGCGTACACCATCGCGGCCGTGGCTATGCTGAGCAGCACGAAGTTGACATACACCGCTTGCAGGGCGCCAACCACAAACGCCGGTCGCTTTCGCGTCAGTCCGAAAACCGCCGCGATGATCGCACCAGCCGACATCGCCAACGCGATCCAAATCGTTGCGAGTCCGAGAACACGGGTCACGCGCCGGAACTCCGGATGAGCGTCTTGTCGAGCCGCGCGGGATGATCGCCGTCCGCCTTGGTTGGCGCGCGGTACTCGTTGGAGTGCTTCACCATCAGACTGTGCGACTCGAACACGCCACTGCGTAGGTGCTTGCCTTCCACCACCACGCCGATGCCGGCGCGAAACATCTGCGGCGGTGCACCAGTGGAATGCACCAGCACTTCCTTCGTGCCGTCGGTCACGCGGAAACGCAGATCAAGCGCATCGGCGTTCCATTGCACCGAGCCGGGCACAACCTGCCCGCCCAGTCGCACCGGCCGATCGATGGCTTTCTCTCCCTTGGCCACCAGTTCGCTCGGTGTCAGGAAGTACACCAGATTCTCCTCGACACCACCATATGCCAGATATCCAAACGCGCCCACCAGCACCACCACGGCGGCAATGGCCAGCGGTTTGCGTGACGGATTGCGGGACGACGACACCGGGCCGTTATCAACACCGGATTCAGTGGACGCGCTCATGAGTTGGGCACCGAGGAAGAGCGTGAGGCGCGGTTGCGACGCGCCAGACGCACGAGGTGAATGGTGTAACCGAGAATGACCACCCAGGTGACGGCATATGCGGCGATCACATAGGGCCAGGAATTGACGACCATGCCGTTCATGCGCGATGTCTCCGGGTCAAGGCCGCTTCATCCTGCTGGCGTTCCAATATCCGCTCGGCAAGCAGACTGCGGTACCGATACGCCACAAACACGATGAGCATGAACAGAAACGCAAACGCATTGGCACGAAGCCCCATGGTGTATGTCGGATCGAGCGTGCTGGGCGCCGACTGCATTTGATGCAACGTGCGCCACCACTTCACCGACATGTAAACGATAGGCACGTTGAGTGCGCCAAGAATACCCACCGCGGCACTCCATCGGGCGCGTCGTTCCGAGTCATCGGTGAGGCCGCGCAACGCCAGATACCCGACATACACCAGAAAGAGCACCGCGGTCGACGTGAGTCGCGCATCCCACGTCCACCAGACGCCCCATGTGGGACGACCCCAGATGGAGCCAAGCGCGAGCGTAAGCCCGGTGAGCACCGCGCCTACTTCCGCAGCGGCGGCGGCCTGCAGGTCGGCGCGCTCATCGCGCGTGAACAGATAGCGGATGCTTTGAATGAACACCCACAGGAACGCCAGAAACGCGTTCCAGGCGGCCGGCACGTGTACGTACATGATTTTCTGCAGGTGCCCCATGTCGCGATCGGGCGCCGAAGCCATGATGAACCATGCCTGCGACGCGACCAGGGCGATGGGCGTCAACCACGTGAGCGCCACCAGCCATGGCGCGGGGGATGTCAGTTCCAAGGGGGTATGCGCCACTCGGGTCGCAGCACCTGACGTTGGCAGGGTGGTCTCAGCCATGGAATCGTTTCTCATTCTTCGATGACGAACTGGAATGCCCACGTTGCGGCTACGATGAATATGGCATCGAACGCCGCCAGCAGGCGGATCCACGCCCCACTTTGACCCATCACGTCGTTTTCCAACAGCGCTGCCGTAGCGCCGCTGGCCGCGATGAGCACGGGTACCAACATGGGGAATAACAGCAGCGGCAACAGCACTTCGCGGGACCGACTGCGACTGGCCATCGCGGCATAGAGCGTGCCAAGGGCAACAAAGCCGGTTGTCCCCAGAATGAGCACACCCAACACGCTCAACCATTGCTCGGGGAACGCCACGTGGTACAGCACCCCGGCGAGCGGGAGCGTGACCACCTCCACTAAAAATACGAACGCCAGATTTGCCAGCAGCTTCCCGACATAAATGGCCCAGCGCTCGCCCGGATAGAGGAGCAACTGCTCGAGCGCACCCGCCTCCAGCTCAAGTTGGTACGAGCGATTGAATGCCAGTACACCACTGAACAGGATGGTCAACCAGAGCACCCCCGAGGCGGCGTTTCGCAGTCCCTCGGCGTCTGGACCAAGGGCAAATCCGAAAAACAGCAGGATCAACCCCGCCATCGCGACCACGGCGTTGAAGTTCGACTTGGTCCGGCGTTCGGCGGTGAGGTCCTTCCACGCCACCGCTCGCACCCGGTTCCAGTCACCACGCAGCGACGTCATCAGGGCTGAAGGCGCCATTACTGAACTCCTCCAACGAGTCCATCGTGCATCTCCACGGTGCGGTCGGGCAGCCCTTCACCGCGCGACAGATCGTGGGCCACGAGCAGCACGCTGCCACCCCGGTCGCGCGTTTCGCGAATGAGGTCGTTCACCAGACCGGCTCCCTGGGGGTCGAGTGAGTTGTAGGGTTCATCGAGCAACAGCAGGCGCGGCTCGCGCAGTAATAGCCGAGCGACAGACAGTCGGCGCTGCATTCCGGACGACATGCTGCGGGCCCGCATATCTCCTTCGCGTCCAAGTCCAACCCGGTCCAACGCCCGCTGCAGCAGCGGCGCGTTCGCCGATGCCCCCAGCATTCGGGCCGCGAACCGGAGGTTTTCCATGGCGGTGAGATCGCCGTACACGCCAGGCTCCGTGGAAAGCAAGGCAACCATGGATCGCACCGCCTGCGGGTCACTCACGATGTCCCGACCAAACACTGCGCCGGTGCCTCGGGTTGGGCGCACCGACGTGGACGCCACGCGAAGCAGGGTGCTTTTCCCGCTGCCGTTGTGACCGATAATCGCGAGGATCTCGCCCCGGGCCACCGAGAGTGAAACACCGCGAAGCGCCCACCGGCGTCCAAATCGGTGGGCAATGTCTTCAAGCACTATCGCGGGTACGTCACTCAATGCTGCAGAATCCGGCGTGGAGGGGGTGTCGTCTGAGCGGCATCGTACGACGAAAACCCGGGCGCGTCTATCAGGGATGCCTGAAGGATTCGTCGGGGAAACCCGTCTTTCAGGACTCAGATCCGAAAATTATACGGGTGGCACGATGGACGCCCACCGGAAAAACGAATTGAAACGCAGGGGACGCAGTGGAAACGGATCAGGCTCTCTGCGTCTTCTCTGCGGTTCAAGGTTGTCGTGGGTGTACAAGCGCGTTGGCGCAGAGCAACTTCTCTGAATGACCAATCGCAATCCGACATCAACTCCATGTCCCTCGTGCGGGGCTCGCGCCTCGGGCAATTTCTGTCATCAGTGTGGCGCCGCGCTGGCCGCAGGTGCATGCACCAACTGCAGTGCGACATTGGCCGCTGGCGCACGTTTCTGCAATGAATGTGGCACGGGTGTGAGTGGCGTATCGGGCAGCGCCACCCCGTCGCGCAGGGGTACGCCCACAGCAACCGGCGGGCTTTCCGTGTATGCGCCGTGGGGTGTCGCCGCGCTCATCCTGGTGTCCGTGATCGGCTATTTCACAGGACGTGGTACAGGAGGTTCAACATCAACAAGCGCTGGTGCGTCGCCGCTGGCGGCGCCGTTCGCCAATGGGGGAGCCGGCTCGGCGCCAGACATCAGCAACATGGCGCCGCGTGAACGCGCCAGTCGGTTGTACGATCGTATCATGCGCTATGTCGAGGAAGGGAAGCCGGACAGCGTCCAGTTCTTCGCTCCCATGGCGCTTACGAGCTTCGAGCAACTGGGCGCCGAGATCGATACCGACGCGCGATACGACTACGGTCGCGTGGCGTCGGAAACGGGCAATCTCGATATCGCGGCGGCGCAGGCGGACACGATTCTGCGTGGTGCGCCGAATCATCTGCTGGGGCTCGCGCTGTCGGCGCGCACGGCGACACTGCGCGGCGACGCCGCTGGAGCCGCCAAGGCGTGGAAGACTTTCTTGAGCGTCAAGGATGTCGAACTGAAAAAGGCGTTGCCCGAGTACCAGACGCACGCGGCCGATGTCGAGCAGGCAACGAGGTTGGCACAGGTCGGCAAGTAGGGCGTGCCGCCAGAGGCATCGGAACTACACCAATCGGGCGATTTCGCGGGCGGTTACCGCGCGATATTCTGGACGAGAGCGCAAGGAATCCCGCATCACGGTGCTGCAATGAGTTTGTCTGAACGGAATGCGATAACTCGACGGATCCGTGCGGCTGTCGTTGGCGTGACGCTGCTGCACGCTGGGCGGCTGTCCGCGCAGTCCATTCCGAAAGACTTCGTCACCGACATCAAGTCGGGAGTGTCGGACGTTTTGGGCGTATGGGCAGCGCCATTTCGAGGCGGTGCGCGCGATTACGCGATTGGCGCGACGAGCCTCGGGTTGGCGGGTACGTTCGGACTGGCCGACGAGCGCGTCGCGACGTGGGTGCGCACACACCCCACGGCGGGTGTCATGCGCGCGCTCCGGCCGCTTCGACAGGGTCAAGGCGATGTGTACGTCAAGGCCGCAGGCGGCAGCGGTCATACACCGGGCGCGTTCGCCGTGTACACCGTTGGTCTGCTCACCA
>JANOKE010001126.1:0-12287 GCA_031419135.1 Gemmatimonadaceae bacterium | reverse complement strand
AAACCGATCTATCGGCCCACGGCCGCGTACGGGCACTTCGGCCGTACGTCGTATACCGAGGGCCGGGGCCGGTCGGCCCGCACCTTCTTCACGTGGGAGCGCACCGATCGCGTGGCAGCCCTCACCAGACACATTCGGTAAAGCGAAACCGACGCCGAACTCGCTACGGGATGATCGGTTGGTCCCGCGCTTCAGCTCGCGACTCGGCGTCCGGGCTTCAATAGTGTGGTGCAGGCGCGACACTGCCGTAATTGGGCCAGTCAGGTTGCCGAACACGTCGACATACCTGAGTCGCGCAAGTATAATCGTCATCGCGCCTTAGTTGACCCGGCGAGACGGGCTGCTACGGCCGCGTGTCATTCCCAGACAAAGTTGCTTTGGCACGACTCTTTCGTAGACAGTGGGCATCACTCGCTGGAACATCCACGCGGAAAGCGACGCCGAGTGCACCCTCTGAAGGGCTTCATGCAGGCTATGTCGACGCACGAAACCGTATATCCAGCACGAGCATTCCAGGACGATGGCGCAAAGCGTCACATCCTCACCGTCTCGTTTGAGGACTGGTTTCACGTCGGGGCTTTGCGCAGCGTCATTGATGCCGATCGCTGGGACCGGTTTCAATCACGAGCTGAGGCGGGCGTAGACGCCGCCCTTTCGTTGCTCGACCAACACGGCGCACAGGCAACCTTCTTCACACTCGGCTGGATGGCAGAGCGCTTTCCGGCGCTCGTTCGAAGGATCGCAGACGCCGGTCACGAAGTCGCCAGCAAGGGTTTCGCCCATGTCCCCGTCAGCGCCCACAACCGGGAAACGTTCCGCACTGATTTGCGACGGGCGCGGCACGTCATTGAGCAGGCCACTGGACGTCGCGTGGTTGGACATCGGGTTTCCGACTGGATCACGCCGAGCGATACGTGGGTGCTCGAAGTGCTGGCCGAGGAAGATTTCACGTACGACTCCAGCGTTCGCCTGTTTGGGAGGCATTCCAGGCGCGACGCAACGTGGGCGCGCATCCGTGAGTGGAGAACGAAGTCGGGGCCCATTTGGGAAGTCCCCATCACGTCGGTCCGCTTCGGATCGTGGTTCTTGCCCGTGGGCGGCGGGAATCCGCTCCGGCAGTTGCCGCTTCCACTTGTTTCCGCAGCGCTGGCGCGTCATCAGAAGGACACTGACGATCCAAGTGTGCTGTGGTTCCAGACATGGGAGCTCGATACCGAACAGCCGGTTGTGTCGGGCGCGTCGTATCCATCGCGTCTGAGACACTATCGCAACCTGACGTCGATGCGCGACCGATTGTCGGCGTTATTTGCCACCCGAAGGCTGACCGGTATTGCCGAGCAGTTGGCGATCGAAATTCCAGACGCGGCGCCAGGCATGGTGAACACGTCAAGCGCCGCGATCGCCGTGACGCACGCAGTAAACGCGAGCGACGACGCCCGACAGCGCGTGACGGTGGTGATTCCGTGCTTCAACGAGGCGGAGTCCATACCGTACGTGGCCCGCACCCTGGAGGCCTTGGGCATCGCGATGTCGGATCGGTTTCGCCTTTCGCTGGTGTTGGTGGACGATGGCAGCAGCGACGGCACGTGGGAGGCGCTCCAGGCCGCCTTTGGCGAGCGGGACGATTGTGCGTTCGTTCAGCATCCCAGGAACTGCGGCATTGCGGCCGCGATCACGACAGGAATTGACGCCGCGTGTGACGAGATCGTCTGTAGCATTGATGCTGACTGCTCCTACGATCCCTCCGTGCTGCCGGCCATGATCGATCAATTGACCGATGATGTCGTGTTGGTCACGGCGTCTCCGTACCACCCTCGGGGTGGCGTGCGCAACGTTCCGGCGTGGCGCCTGGGTCTGTCGCGCGGCTTGTCGTGGATCTACCGGCGCGTGCTGCATACGCAGTTGCATACGTACACGAGCTGCTGTCGGGTGTATCGACGATCGGCAGTGGTCGGATTGCCATTGACGTATGGCGACTTCCGTGGAATACTCGAACTGTTGACCGTGCTCGATGCGCGACGCACGCACATCGTTGAATATCCGGCGGTGCTGGAAGCGCGACTGTTCGGTCAATCCAAGATGCGTGTCGCGCGGACGGTTGCCGGTCACCTCCGAATGTTGGCTGGCGTTGTCCGTCGGCGCGGTCGCGCTGTCGACCACGTTTCGCGTTCGCTCGTTGCTCCATCACCCGCTCCGGTCACATCCGCCGCGAACGCGTCGGCATGAGCAGTTTCGCGGATCACGCTGTCGGACAACACGTCGCGATTGTGGGTGGCGGCATGCTGGGCATGACACTCGCGTGGCGCCTGCGACAGCAGGGTGTCGCGGTGACAATTGTCGAACGCGCCGCGCATGTGGGCGGTCTGGCGTCGGCCGACACCATTGGCGATGTAACGTGGGACCGTTTTTATCACGTCATTCTGGCCTCCGATACCCGCCTCCGTGGCTTGCTGGAGGAGCTCGAGTTGGCCGACCGACTCATCTTTGGCACGACAAAGACCGGACTGCTGATTGATGGCACCCTTCGCTCGCTGTCGAGCGCTGCCGAGTATGCGACATTTCCCGGACTGTCGCTGATGGACAAAGCGCGCCTGGCATGGACGCTTGTATACGGTGGCCGCGTGCGCGACGTCGCCGCCCTGGAATCGGTACCGGCGGTGGAGTGGTTGCGGAAGCATTCCGGGACGCGCGTGACCGAGCGCTTGTGGCTCCCGCTTTTGCGCAGCAAGCTGGGGAACGCCACGGATTCGGCGAGCGCGGTGTTCATCCAATCCAGCATCGCCCGCTTATCCGCCGCGCGTCGGGCCGGAATGCAGCGCGAGCAATTCGGTTTTGTCGAGGGTGGTTATTCTACCGTGCTGTCGCGGTTCAGGGAGCGATTGGTTGCGGCCGGCGTGACCATTTGTGAAGACGCAGTTGTGACGAACGTACGCCAGGGCG
Source organism: Gemmatimonadaceae bacterium (assembly GCA_031419135.1). Lineage (GTDB taxonomy): Bacteria > Gemmatimonadota > Gemmatimonadetes > Gemmatimonadales > Gemmatimonadaceae > Gemmatimonas. The sequence goes on along the minus strand of JANOKE010001126.1, from coordinate 9,347 downwards.
TCGGCGAGGCCACGATCGACGTGGCCAATCGCGAGCCTCTCGAGGCCGACCTCGTGGTATTGACCATCCCCTGCAGCCGCATTGCCACCATGTGCGCACAATTGACGCCTGCCGAACGCGACCGTCTCACCAGCGTGCGCTATCAGGGCATCGTGTGTGCGTCTGCGCTGCTTACGCACCCGCTCAGCCCGTACTACATCTCAAATCTGGCCGACGGCGGACCGTGGCCCTTTACCGGCGTGATCGAGATGACGGCGCTGGTGGATCGGGCCCGCTTTGGTGGCCGGTCGTTGATCTATCTGCCGCGATACGCGGCACCCGATGACGATGTGTGGTTGATGGACGATGCCAGTATCGAATCGGCAATGCGGGACGGATTGGCTCGCCTTCATCCATCGTTCAAACAGGAGTCTGTCGTGGCGTTCCGGGTGCACCGGGTGCGCGAGGTGTTTGCGATTCCCACCGTGCACTACACGCGCGATCGGTGTCCCTCGGTGCGCACATCGCTGGAGCGTGTCACCATTGTCAACTCCGCGCAGATCACGGATGGCACGTTGAACGTGAATGAGACGGTGGCGCTCGCCGATCGCCAGGTTCCGGCATTGCTGCAGCAATTGGGTCGTGTTCCCGCCCGCGCGTTGAGTGGAGCGCCATGCTGATGGATCCGCTGCGGACCGCCACATTGTCGCTCGATCTCGACGACAAATGGTCGTATCTCAAGGTTGCCGGTGTCGCGGGATGGGAACAGTTTCCCAGTTACCTCGATCGCGTGATCCCGTTGGCGCTGGAATCGCTCGATGCCGTCGGCCTGCGCTGCACGTGGTTCGTAGTCGGCGCCGATGCAGCGCAAACCCGTCATCGGGACGGACTGCGATCGATTATTGCCCGTGGCCATACGGTGGGCAATCACTCCATGGTCCACGAGCCGTGGCTGCATCTCTTTTCGCCGCAACAACTGGAGTCGGAGATTCGCGACGCGGAAGAAGCGATTCACGACGCCACTGGCGAACGGCCGATGTGTTTTCGGGGACCTGGCTTCAGCTGGTCCGAATCACTGTTCGAGGTGTTGCTGGATCGTGGCTACACATTCGACGCGTCGACGTTTCCCACGTACATCGCCGGTGTCGCACGGGCGTACTATGCCGCGCGCACCAGGCTCTCCCGGGTCCAGATGGTCGAGCGCAAGGCGCTCTTCGGTTCGTGGCATGACGGGCGACGGCCGCTGCACCCGTATCGCTGGCGATCAGGGTCTGGTCGCACACTGCTCGAGATGCCTGTGACGACCATTCCCGGTATTCGCGCGCCGTTTCACCTCAGCTATCTGTTGTGGCTGAGCCGATTTTCCGATGCGTTGGCGATGGGCTACCTGCATGGGGCGCTCAGCGCCTGCAAACTGGCCGGCGTCGCGCCCAGTGTCCTGCTGCATCCGCTGGACTTCCTTGGCGCCGATGATGTTTCCGGGCTCGAATTCTTTCCCGCCATGGAGCTCCCCGGTTCGCGCAAACGGAAACTGGTTGCGCGAGTGCTGCGGGCGGTGAAAGCGGCGTTCCCCGTGTCAGATCTGGCGACGGTTGGAACGGCCATCGCGGCGCTGCCCTGCGGCGCACTCCCCGAGCGAAACATCGATTGGCGTCCCGATGCGCCGTCGGCTCGAAGTGATGCAACCCGTCGCCTTGAGGCCGCCTGAATGTGCGGCTTCGCAGCAATTATTCCACTGAACGGTTCGACCGTAGATCCGTCGATGCTCGCCGCCATGAGCGAGTCGATCGCGCACCGTGGTCCGGACGGCGCAGGCGAAGCGATGGCGTCAGGAGTCGGGTTGGCGCATCGACGGCTCGCCATCATCGATCCCGCCGGTGGCGCGCAGCCGATGTCCCGACGTCACGTGACGCTGGCGTACAATGGGGCGCTGTACAACGACGCGGAAGTCCGCACTGCACTGCAATCAGCCGGGTGGAGCTTCGACACGACGTCGGACACCGAAACGTTGTGCGCGGCGATTTCGCACGAATGGCACGGAGCACTTCCCAAGCTGAACGGCATGTTTGCATTCGTCGCGGTCGACAGTCGCCGTCGACGGGTGCTTGCCGCACGCGACCATATGGGAATCAAACCGCTGTACTGGACGCGAACTGCCGATGCTATCCTGCTGGCCTCGGAGATCAAAGCGCTGCTGGCGCATCCCGGCGTGGCGCGTACGGTCAACGAAGAGGCGTTGCAGGACTACCTCACGTTCCAGTTTGTCCTTGGTGACGCGACACTGTTTCTCGGCATTCGCCGAATCCGACCGGGCAGTTGGCTGGAAGTCGATCTCGACTCGGGTGTGATATCGCACGGGCAGTGGTGGGCGCCCTCGTGGGAGGTGGGGGGGGGGGCGCATGCGCATGTGCGCGAAGTCGTTGAGGAACTCCGCACGCTGGTGGACGACTCCGTGCGTCGACAGTTGCGATCGGATGTTCCGCTTGGCAGCTACTTAAGCGGTGGGCTCGATTCGAGCCTCGTCACCACAATCGCGGCGCGCCAGCTTGGCGAAGGGCTTCCGGTGTTCACGGGAGCGTTCGACGAAGGGGCCGCGTTTGACGAACGCGCCTATGCGCGGCAGGTGGCTGCTGCGGCGCGTGCCACGATGCATGAAATCATTCCCACACAGGCCGACTTTGTGGAACTGCTGCCCGGTCTGATTCGGCAAATGGATGAGCCGGTGGCCGGTCCGGGACTGTTTCCGCAATTCGTTGTCGCGCGACGGGCCGCGCAGCATGTCAAGGTGATGCTCGGAGGACAAGGTGGGGACGAGGTGTTCGGTGGGTATGCACGCTACCTCATCGCGTATCTCGAGCAGGCCCTCAAGGGAGCCATTCACGAATCGAATGACGAGGGTGAACACATCGTCTCGCTCGCGTCGTTGGTTCCGCATTTGCCGCACCTGCGCTCGTATGGCCCGATGCTGCAGCGATTCTGGCGTGACGGGTTGTTCGAGTCGATGGACCGTCGCTACTTCCGGCTGATCGACCGCAGCGAGTCGACGTTGGCGCTGCTGGCGACGGATCGGCGTGCCACGTTCAACGGCGATGCCGTGTTCGCACGCTTTGCCAAGGCGTTCAATGCACCGGATACCAAATCGTATCTCGCGCGCATGACGCATTTCGACCTGACGGAAAGTTTGCCGGCGCTGCTGCAGGTTGAAGATCGCGTATCGATGGCGGTGGGGATCGAATCGCGTGTCCCGTTGCTGGACCCGCGCATCATCGCGCGCATTGCCTCGCTGCCCCCTCAACTCAAATTCAACGGCGGCGAACCGAAGCATCTGCTGCGCCGCGTGGCGCAGGGGCAAGTGCCAGCCGCGATCATGCGACGCCGCGACAAGATGGGATTCCCGGTGCCCATGCACCGCTGGCGTTCAGGAGTCGCCGGCGCGTTTATGGCCGATGTGTTGCTGTCCGAACGCGCCCGAACCCGCGGACTGTTCGACCGCGTGGCCATGATCCGGCAGCTGGAAAGTGATGAACCGTTCGACCGAAAGTTGTGGGGAGCCCTGTCGCTGGAGCTCTGGTTCTCCACCTGGTTCGACACCGCTCCCGCAGCGGTTCCTTCCCGACAGCGGGTCGCCGATCTGACCGCGCGTCTGCACCAGAACTCGAGAACAGCATGATGACGTCCGGTGACACCGAGTGGGTCGTTCGATCGATTGGCGTGATTGGTCCGGGAATTGTCGGTATGCCGATGGCGGCGCTGTTGGCGCATGCCAACGTCCGCATCGGGACCGTCACGCCGGCCACCGTCACGGTGGTTCAGCGCCGATCACCCACGTCGGGATGGAAGGTCGACGCCATCAATCGCGGTGAATCGGTCATTGGCGGTATCGAGCCGGCGCTCGACGTGATCGTCAGGGAGGCCGTGCGGGATGGACTGCTGTCCGCGTCGGATGATCCGCTCGTCCTCTGCGATGCCGATGTGATCATCGTGTGTGTACAGACGGACAAACAGGGCATCGGCCCCGACTACCAGCCGCTCTATGCCGCGTTGGACGGCCTGATTCTGGCGCTGCAGCAGCGCCGCGCCGATCGGCCGCCCCCGTTGATCATCTTCGAGTCCACGCTCGCGCCGTCGTCCATGGCCACGCTGGTTCGCGACCGGTTCGCAGCGGCAGGCCTCGTGGATGGGGTGCACGTAATGCTTGGCAACAGCCCGAATCGCGTGATGCCGGGTCGATTGGTCGAACGCGTCGCGGCAAGTGACAAGCTGGCTGGCGGACTGTCACCGTTGGCGGCGCAACGCATTGCCCGGCTGTACGGCAACATCGTGACGGGCGGAGCGATGTATCCCACCTCGAGCTTGACGGCGGAGATTGTCAAAACGCTCGAGAACGCCTATCGCGATGTGCGAATCGCCTTCTCTACCGAAGTCGCGCGGGCCTGCGAAGCGCAGAACGTGGACTTCTTTGCTCTCCGCGACGCGGTGAACGGGACGCTGGCGCAGAGCGACGGATTTTCGGACGACGCAGCGACGGTGCCAACCGGCGCCCTTCTGGTTCCGATGATTGGCGTGGGCGGGCACTGCCTGCCCAAAGACGGCATCTTGCTCTGGTGGCGGGCGCAGACGGCCCCGTCGGATTCGCCGGGCTGTCCGGATCCGACAACGAGTCTCATGTTGGAAAGCCGTCGGATCAACGATTCTCAACCCGCGTGGACCATGGCCATGGCCGAGCGCACGCTCGGGTCGCTGGCGGGGCGTCGGGTCGCAGTACTGGGTGTGGCGTATCGTGCCGACGCCGATGACACGCGCAACGCACCGGGGCTGTCGTTGGTGCGCCTGCTGGTGGAAGCAGGCGCAGAGGTGCGCGTGCACGATCCATTCGTGCGTCCGCACGACGTCAACGTTGCCGCAGCGGTACCGCCCGGCCGCTTGACATCCGACCTGTCGGTCGCGCTGCGTGACGCGGATGCGGTGTTTGTATGCGTGGCACACGCCCCATATCGCGCGGGACTTACCGCACAACTCGAATCGAGTACAACCTGTCGCGTGGTGGTTGATGGCGCGCGGGTCATTGATCTCGAGCAGTTGCACGCGCGTGGGATGGCGGCCTGCGGTGTCGGGCGCGGAAGCACTGCACCGTCGGCGAATTTCGTCTCTGCGGTCTGCGCCGCGTTTCGGGCGGTCGAGTTGGGCGTCGCCAATGAAGTTGATGCATTGGTCGGCTATTACGACATGCAATTCCGTGGTCCGCTCGAGACGCCCTGCACGTACGACGATGTACGTCGATTGGCAGCCACCTGTCCAACGACCTGCGCGTTGCCTGCGGCTGGCCCGGTACCGTCCGTGCATTCGCCGTCAGGATTCACCAGTCGACTGGTTGAACTGGCCATCGCCGCCTCGCGAGACGCCGCATCGGTGGGATGATGTTGGTCCACGTGGTTGGCGCCCGTCCCAACTTTCCGAAGCTCGCTCCGGTGTGGCGCGCGGCGCGTGCGCGCGGCCTGCAGCAATTCGTGGTGCACACGGGACAGCACTACGATGACGCCATGTCGGCGGCCATGCTCCGCGATGTGGAAGCCCCGGAACCGGATGTCAATCTCGGCGTGGGGTCGGCAAGTCATGCGCTGCAGACCGGCAGGATCATGGAAGGCTTGGAATCACTCTTCCTCACGCTTCGGCCTGCGTGGATCATCACGTACGGTGACGTGAATTCGACGCTCGCCGCCGCGCTGGTCGCGGCCAAGGGCGGTCTTCGACAGGCCCATGTCGAGGCCGGTGTGCGCTCCGGCGATCGGTCCATGCCGGAAGAAATCAATCGGCTGGTGGCTGATCGTCTGGCCGATCTCTGTCTGGCGCCCTCGCGGGACGCCGCCGACACCCTGGCGCGCGAAGGCGTGGCCGACGACCGCATCGCCATGGTGGGCAACGTGATGGTTGACGCCATGATGCAGGCGCTTCCGCGTGCCGTGTCAACCGGTGCGACGCAGCGTTACGGAGAGTCGGGAGCGCATGTGCTGGTCACGTTGCATCGGCCGGCCAACGTGGATGACCCAGTGCGGCTACGCGCGATCATTACCGCGCTCGATAGCGTTGCCGAAACGCATCCCGTGGTGTTCCCGGTGCATCCGAGAACGCAGGCGTGCCTCGAGTCCGCTGGTATCACGTCGACTCGCCTGACGTTCCTGCCACCGCTTCGCTACCTGGAGGTGGTTGATTTGCAACGGACGGCGTTTGCCGTGGTCACGGACTCAGGTGGGATGCAAGTCGAATCGACCGCGCTCGGTGTGCCGTGTGTTACCGTGCGCACAAGCACCGAATGGGGAGAAACGATTGATCATGGAACGAACGTGCTGGTCCACGAAGCGCAGCTCGTGGCCGCCGCTGTGGAATCGGGGCCGATGCGCCGACGCGCCAGTCCGCCGACGTTATGGGATGGACAGGCGGCTGAGCGCATTGTCGATGCGTTGATGGCGAAATCCGGCGGCCGACTGCGCTAGCGCACGTGCTTGGTTTTCTTCCGTAGAAAATCCATCAACACGAACTGCCCGAGGCTCATGGTGTTCGTGAAATACGCTTTGCCGCGGCTGATCTCACTCACCCGCTTCACGAACTCCACCAGGGCGCGATCCCGCGCCAGCATGAACGTATTGATCATGATGCCGCTCTTCCGACACGCCGCCACCTCGCGCAGCGTTTCGGCGATCACGTACCCGTCCAGTCCCATGGAATTCTTGTAGATCTGTCCGTCCGGCATCGTGAGTGCCGACGGCTTGCCGTCGGTAATCATGATGATCTGGCGCATGTCTTTTTTCTGTCCCATCAGGATGCGCCGCGCCAACTTGAGCCCTTCGGCCGTGTTGGTGTGGTAGGGTCCCACCTGAGACCTGGCCAACGTGGCAATGGGGATCTCTTCGGCGCTGTCGTGAAAGAGCACCACACGAATCGTATCGCCGGGGAACTGCGTGCGAATGAGATGCGTCAGGGCCAGCGCCACTTTCTTGGCCGGTGTAAAGCGATCTTCACCATAGAGAATCATCGAGTGCGAGCAGTCGAGCATCAGCACCGTGGCGCAACTCGATCGGTACTCCGACTGACGCACCATCAGGTCGCCGTAGTCGAGATCGATGGGAACCTCCAGCGTCCCGTTGCGCGCAAGCGCATTCGCCAGAGTGCCCGCCACATCGAGATTGAGGACGTCGCCAAATTCGTAGGGCTTGCTCCACGCGTCCGATTCGATACCGGTGGATAGCTCCGGTGTATCATGGCTTCCGATGCTGGACTTGCCCAGCGATCCCAGCAAATGCCGCAGCGTTTTGTAGCCCAGAAAGTCGATTCCCCGATCGGTCAGGTTGAATTGCACATCGCGCGCCGCAGCCTGCTCGAGCGAGCCCTTGCCCGTAGCCGGCTGGTGCCCGGCCGGCATGCGAGCGGGCGCGTCGAGGGTCAGCATGCCGTCCTGGACCAGTCGCTGCACGAGGTTATCCAGCAATTCAGCGAGCTTTTCCTCCGAAACCTCATCGCCATCGCCCCGCAGGGCCTTGAGCATCTCCGGAGTTATCTGACCCGACTCGATGAGGGCCCGCAGGATGGCCGCCTTCAGCGCGTCCAGCGAGCGATCGGCGTCTTCACCTTCATCGCCCCAGATGCTCTGATTGCCACCGGCGAAGCCTGACTGGAGCAGAAAATCCGCCAGTTGATCGAGCAGCGCCTGCATGTCCACCGCGTCGGCCATCTGCGGATTGAACCTGGAATATGTATGGAACCGCATGGCCACTGCTCTCGGTTGGAGAACTGACAGATACCTATGTTGTTATACGCATGATAGCCGCCGCTCGATCCCGCAATCCCTTTCGGGTCCTCATCACCCATCGGAATTATCGCATTTTCTGGATCGGTCAGACACTTTCGTTGACTGGCTCCTGGATGCAGACCATGGCTTTGGGGTGGCTGTCGCTGCAACTGTCCAACAGCGCCTTCGTTGTGGCGCTGGTGGCTGGCGTGGGAGCCGTTCCAGTTGTGCTGTTCTCCATGCACGCCGGCGCGTTGATCGATCGGGCAGACCGACTCAAGGTGGTCCGCATTACGCAAGCGGTATTCCTGGCGCAGGCCTTGGTCCTCTGGCTGCTCACGTGGTCTGGGAACGCCACGATTGGCACCTTGCTGATATTGGCGTTCCTCCAGGGGCTGGCAACCGCCATTGAAGTGCCGGCCCGTCAATCGTTGATCATCCAATTGGTGGGTCGTGACGACTTGCAGTCGGCGATCGCGCTCAATGCCAGTGGATTTAATCTGGCACGCATCGTGGGTCCGGCGATCGGCGGTCTGGTCATTCATCGCTTCGGGATCGCGTGGTGTTTTGGCCTGAATGCGCTGAGTTTTGTCGCGGTGTTGTGGGGGCTACTCCTGATCCGTCTCCCTGAGGTTGCGTCGGCGTTTGCGGGAGAGCGCCTGCGCGACGTGCTCGCCGCGGCAACGCGTGACGCGAGCGCCGGTCTCAAACATCTCGACCAGCCGGGAGTTGTACGCGATCTGTTGGCTTTGGTAACCATGGGGGCCATCTTCGGGGCCCCCTTTATCACCCTCATGCCGGCGATGGCCCGCGACCGTCTCGGCCTGAACGCCAGCGGATTTGGCGTCTTGCTGGCGTCACTCGGCGTGGGTGGGCTTGTTGGCGCGCTCACTATCGCCGGCCCGGCCACGCACTGGAACCGCAGCCGAGTCATGCGCGCCACCGCACTGGCGTTTCCGGTCCTGGTGATCATACTGGCCTTCACCTCGAATGCGCGGCTGGCGGAGTTGCTGCTGTTCCTGATTGGCATCGTGATGATCATGTTCAACGCGCTCACCAACGGCATCCTGCAAATGCGCGTACCCGACGAGTTCCGCGGTCGACTGATGGCCTTTTATTCGCTGGTGTTCGTAGGGCTGTCGCAGGTGGTGGGTGCATTGGCAGTGGGTGCGGTCGCGGGTGCCGTGGGAGTACACTGGGCCGTTGGGGGATCGGCATTGTTGACGCTGGGATTCGCGGCGTGGACCTTTGCAAGGTCGCCGGAGCTGGCGCGAATTTGACCATGCCGACGCTGCACATCCGCGCGGGACTGCAGTTCCAATCCATCGTCGTCGCCAGTCTGCTCGCCTTCGACAACCGCATCACGCAGCAGCGGATGGCGCACGCACTGGAGCTCGACATGATGCATGCACGGTCTATCGCGACATGTGGGAACTGCAGAGCCTTGAGGCGGAATGAATCAACGGGCGCGACTACGGTAGACGGTGAGCAGTGAATGAGGGGTTGGACGGGGTGAGGTTCCTGAGGAGGTGAGCAACGAGAGGGTGAGCAACGAGAGGGGTGAGCAACGAGAGGGGTGAGCAAC
>JANOKE010001125.1:0-1748 GCA_031419135.1 Gemmatimonadaceae bacterium | reverse complement strand
TGAGGATCGAGTGCAGCGACCGATACGTCATCGCGCCCGTCGTCTGGGCGCGCTGCGCGGCCGCCTCCAAGCGCGCCGGCCCGTAGCGTTTCCCGAGCGACCGCAGTCCGAGACACGCGCGATAGCCCTGCTCCGGATGGGGCTTGTGTTCCATGATGTGCGCCATGACGGCGCCGGTGGCGACGCCAATCGATGCACCCCAGCGCACCAAACGCGACGGCGTCCACTCGAGATGCTGCGTATGTGACTTGGGCCGATGCGCGGGATCCGTCGAATAGCCTCCCGGCGTGTGGCGGCGCACGTGCGCGGCGACGCGCGTGCCGTGATGCAAGATCTCACACATCGTCGCGGTCAGCCGGACGTCGACGGTCGCGCGCACCAGCGTATATGGCACACTGTAGCAATGCTTCTCCACCGCGATGTGATAGTCGATGTTGACCTTGGCCGTCCGCCACTCGGCATACTCGTAGCGCGTCGCCGGCAGGGGCCGCAGTGCGGGCCGATCGGTCGCCTCAAACAGCGCGCGGCGCGTGCCCGGCAGTTTCTGAAACGGTCGGTCGTTCAGCGCGTCCAGCCGCTCGCGCAGCGCGTCGTTGAGTGCCGCGAGCGAGGTGAAGCCGTGGTGCCGCAGCGGCGCGAGGAGTTCGCGCTCGACGATTTGCACCGCAGTTTCCACTTTGGCTTTGTCCCGAGGGGCCGCGACGCGCGTCGGCAGAATTGCCGTGCCATAGTGCGTCGCGAAGTCCGCGTACGTCGCATTGATCTCGGGCGCGTAGTACGACGCCGAGGTGACGGCCGATCGGAGATTGTCCGGAATGAGAAGCGCGGTCACGCCCCCGACGTACTCCAGCATCCGCACATGCGACGCGATCCAATCGGGCAGCTGCTGCGTCCACGTGGCCTCAGCGTACGTGTAGTTGCTCGCGCCCAGCGCCGCGACGAAAATCTGCGCCTCCCGCACGGCCCCGGTGGTCGGATCGGTGATGGGGACCGTGACGCCCGCGTAGTCGACGAAGGTCCGCTCGCCAGCGCGATACTCCTGCCGCATCACGGGATCGATCGTCGTGCGCCACTGGCGATAGTGGGCGGCGAACTGACTGTAGCCGTAGCCCGTCGGTTCGCGCTGTCGGTACTCCTGCCACAGCAGCATCAGGGTCACGCCTTTCCGCTGCTTTTCCTGCGCCACCACCGCCCACTCGGGCGCGGGGCGACCTGCGGATAGTGGCAACGGCTCACGGCAAAACAACGCGCGCTCGAGCGCCACGTCATCCATCGTCGCCGCGAGCGGCCACGCCAGCCCACTCGCGCGAAAGCGCGCGCCATAGTCCTGCACCGTACTGCGCGGCACGCCCAAGCTACGCGCCGTCCGGCGCTCGCTCAGTCCAGCGTCCAGCCGCAGCCGGAGTACTTCACGAATGGTTCGCATCGAGATCCTGTCACGGGGCACGCGGTCACTCCGGTTAAAGTCCCGGAATGACGCCCATGCCACGCGGAGAGGGATCCCACACTACGCACATTGTTGACACCACCACGACCCTGGCCGGAATCCTCCGGAATCGGTGGCCGGAAACGTCCAGAATGCCTGGCCGGATTCACCCGGAATGGGTGGCCGGATTCCGCCGGAATGGGTGGCCGGATTCAACCGGAATCAGTGGCCGGTTTGCGCCGGAATACGCAATGCAGCATGATGTTCTCAGGCTTCACATCGCGATGCACGATGGGGTGCTTTTGACTGTAACGCCCGTTCA
>JANOKE010001124.1:0-4641 GCA_031419135.1 Gemmatimonadaceae bacterium | reverse complement strand
GCACCTGTTGGCGCCGCGGCACCGATTCATCGAGGCGCGAGCGCATGTGGCGAGGGCTCGCGAGCTTGATCCGTTGTCACCATCCATTGCGGCCAGTGGTGGAATCCTCCGCCTGTACGAGGGTGACCCCGAACAGGCCCTGCGCGAGCTGAGAATGGTGATCGCGCAACATCCGTCGTTCGGACTGGCGCATCTGTTCGAAGGGCTCGCACTCACGGAACTGGAGCGGCACGACGCCGCCGTCAACACGCTCGAACGCGCCGTGCTGCTCACGGGTCGCAGCGTGGAAGCACAATCAGCGCTCGCGCATGCGTTGGCGCGCGCCGGACGCGCGAACGGTGCGCGCGATCTGCTCGCGGCACTGCAGCAGACCGCAGCCAGCGAGTATGTGTCGGCCATCTCGCTGGCGCAGGTGCATGTGGCACTCGACGAACACGCGCTCGCCCTCGACCAGCTTGAGCGCGCGCTGATGGATCGTGCCACGGGATTGGCCCTGCTCTCGGTACGTCCCAGCTTCGCGCCGCTCCGCGGAACCGCGCGCTTCTCAGCGGTGCTCGCGGCGGTGCTCGATGGACCCATCGACTGACCGAGGCTTGCTGGTCAGCGCAGATTTATCAATACGTCGTCTCTCCCACGCACATCTATGCGATGGGGCCCAACGGCGCAGTTCTATGGGTCTATACCAGGTGATCACGCATCGCGCGCTATTCCAGTCGCTCTTGCTCCTCAGCGCCTCGGGAGCCATCAACAGGCTCTCGGCACAGATCGATGCTGTTGATGCCCAAGCGCTGCGATGTGCCAAACCGATCAAGGTCACCAATATCAAGCGGCTCGAATCGGTGCCCGCGAAAGACTCAGTCGAGGCGTGTCGAGCCCTCGGACTGTCCATTTCCGCGGCGAACAGGAAGTATCCTGGCAAGATCGATTCGGCAGTGGTCTGGCGGCACGATTTCCCGACACTCGGTACGAGCAACGTTAATTCGGTCTACCAGATCGGTCTGTATATTTCGCTGCCGCAATACGTTGAAGTTGTGGTGGATCGAAAGACCTGGGCAACAAGCGTGATGCCGCTGGAGCGGTAACAACACCCGCTAGCCAGTTTGAGAGAACGGGGCCCGCGTATTCGTCGGGCCCCGTACTTTGTGAAACATGGTGCGTCCTGACGAAACAACCGAATCGGTTCGTAGCGCGTGGAGCGCCACCGCAGAGCGGTGCTGACTACTGAAGACTTGCGGCGCTGTACCGATCGCGCCAGCGATCGGGCAGGAGCTTCCAGGATGACCTACATTCTTGATCATGACAAAGTTCAAGATGGCCTATGCCGAAACCCATCTGGCCAGCCTCATCAAGGAGGCCATTGCCGGTCAGGAGGTGGTGATCGCCCGACACGCAACGCCACTTGTACGCCTGGTTCCGCTCGCGAACCGCGCTGCGACCGCGCACCGCGCAGGCGGTGACCTCGAGGGGCAGGTCTCGCTTCCCGAGAGTTTTTTCGCTCCGCTCAGTCAGCCTGACGCTGCCGAGTGGCACATGCGCGGTTAGAGGACTTGCGTCTGGTGAGCAATGAAAAATTGCTCGACGCGTACGGGATGAGTCGACACTGGTAACGCGCGCCCGCGCGTCGGGGAATCCGCGTTCACCCTTGACCAGCGCGGTCCATGACCGCCTGCGCGCGCCGCACCACCGGACGGTCGATCATGGTCCCATCCAGCGCGACCGCAGCGCCACCTGACGCACTCGCGGCCTGCAGCACGCGGCGCGCGTGCGCCACCGCCGCCTCGCCCGGATGCATTGCCGCGTGAACAACCGCCACCTGTCGCGGATGGATGCATAACTTGGCGCCGAAACCCTGACGCATCGCACGCTGCACATCGCGGGTCAATTGCGCATCGTCGGTGTAGGCAATCGTCACGCCATCGACGGGCGGCGACAGCGCAGCCAAGCGAGAGGCCAACACCAGTTGCGCGCGGTACGGCGCGAGTTCGCTTTCCTGCGCATCGGCGTCGACACCAAGATCGAGCTGGATGTCGAGACTGCCAAATACCAGACGCACCACGCCTCGTACGCCGCCAATAGCGGTCGCATTCACAAGACCGTGCGCGGTTTCGATCAACGGCCAAATGCCGACGTCCGGCAGTCCGTCCGTATCAGAGGGCTGCTCGCACTTGGGCAGCATCACACCCTCTACGCCGACCTCGCGCAGCGCAGCAACATCCTCGTCAAACCACGGCGTGCGACGCGCGTTCACACGAACCAGTCGCAACGGACCAGGACTCACGGTCGCGTTGCGCAGCCACGCCTGCACCGCGTCACGCGCCAACTCCTTGTTGGGCGCCGCCACGGCGTCTTCCAGATCCAGCACCACGGCATCGGCGCCGCTGTTGACCGCCGTGTCGAAGCGCTCGGGCCGGTCGCCGGGAACAAACAGCAACGAACGCACACTCAAGGCAGCAGGCGCTCCACGCGCGACCACTCGGCCAGCGTCCACACCCGCGCGATAATAGCGGTCATCTCGGCGTCGCTTGCCCCGCCGGCATACGCCGCCAGTCGGCGCACTTTGTCCTCGATCTCCGGCCGACTGAGCGTGTTGCCGGGATCACCTTTTGGTTCGTCCACCCTACCCTGCAATACGCGACCGTCTGCCGTACGCACGGTGACCTTGCCAATCCAGCGCTTGGGATAGGCGCCATCGACCTCAGCATCCAGCACCATGCGCACCTTGTCGCGCAGTGCGATCACGCGCGCATCACGATAGTGCGCGTCGAATTCCGCCAGACCCGCGCGATCGAACACCGCGATCATCGCCAGCACAGAACCCATCGAGAACTTGCTTTGGTGCACCGTGCGCGGATCGGTCACCTGTCCCAGCACATCAATCGCGCCCTGGTGGACATGCGCCGTCACCTCCATCAGGTCGTCGGCGCGCAACGCGTGCGCACGAATCACCTGCTGCAGCGCGTCGGCCGCCGGGTGCGTGTGCCGACACGACGCGTGATACTTGAACGACGTTTCGCTGAGCGCCCATCGTTGTCCCAACGCATCGGTCAATCGACGCGGATCAGCATCGGTGGACATGCCGGCCGCCATCCCTTGTGCTCCTTCGAAAATATGTCGCGCACCGGTGAACCCATCGGCCGCGAGGTAGGCCGCCATCAATCCATCGGCTGCCCCCTTCGCCGTATGCAACTGTTTGCTGTCCGCCGCATCGCGCAGGAATTCCCACAAGCCAGCAGCTTGCGTACCGGCCGATCCAAACGCATGCAGCATCTGATCGGCATTGAGATTGAGCAATTGCCCCACCGAAGCGGCAGCAGCCACCGTCCCCGCCGTACCGGTGGTGTGAAACACCTTGTAGTGAGAGCGACCAAGGAATTCGCCAACCCGAATGCCCACTTCGTAGCCCGCCACAATGGCCGTAAGCAGGTCCCTGCCCGACGCGCCAATCGCCTGCGCTACCGCCAAAGCCGGCGGAATCACGACCGCCCCGGGGTGGAACACGGAGCCATTGTGCACATCGTCCTGCTCTGCCACGTGCGACGCGGCCGCATTCACCATCGCCGCAAACGCCGGCGTTGTGCTGGCACGCGACATCAGCACTTCGGAGCCGGGCTCCCCCACTCCGCGCACCGGCCCCATCAGCGCAGCGAACCGGGCAATGCTTTCAACAGCGCGCGCGTTGCGACCGGCCAACGCCGATCCTACCCAATCGAGAAACAGATCTTCCGCGCGGCGCACCACCGCATCGGGGATGTGATCGAAGCGCAGGCTTGCGGCAAAACGAGCGAGCACCACACTCGGAGACTCCGCGTCGCTCATACTCGCACCGTCAAGAACGTCACGAGTTCAAAACGACCGGGGCAGGCCCAGCACATGCTCGGCGACATAGCTCAGGATCAGGTTGGTGGAGATCGGCGCCACCTGATACAGGCGCGTCTCGCGAAACTTACGCTCCACATCGTACTCGCACGCGAACCCAAACCCACCGTGGAACTGCAGGCAGGCGTTGGCCGCCTCCCAACTGGCCTTGGCCGCCAGGTACTTGGCCATGTTGGCCTGCGCCCCACACGGCAGGTGCGCATCGTACAGCCGACATGCTTCCCAGCGCATCAGACTCGCGGCTTCAACCTCGATATGCGCCTCGGCAATCGGAAACTGCACACCCTGATTCTGCCCGATCGGACGACCGAACACGACACGGTCCTTCGCATATTTCGTGATGCGATCGATGAACCAATGACCATCACCAATGCATTCCGCAGCGATCAGCGTCCGTTCGGCGTTCAGTCCGTCCAGGATGTATCTGAAGCCCTTCCCTTCCTCGCCAATCATGTTCTCCACCGGAATTTCCAGATTGTCGAAGAACAGCTCAGCCGTTTCGTGGTTGACCATATTGCGAATCGGTCGCACCGTCATCCCGTTGCCGATTGAGGCCTTCAAGTCCACCAGAAACACCGACATGCCGTCACTCTTTTTCGCGACCTCCGTGAGGGGCGTTGTGCGGGCCAGCAGGATCATGAAATCTGAGTGCGCCACGCGCGAGATCCACACCTTCTGACCGTTCACGACGTAACGGTCGCCCCGTTTGACCGCCGTGGTCTTGATGCCGGTCGTATCGGTTCCCGTGGTGGGCTCGGTTACCGC
>JANOKE010001123.1:0-6857 GCA_031419135.1 Gemmatimonadaceae bacterium | reverse complement strand
TCAATGCCTTTGACGTCGGCGAGCGACAGCAGCAGATGCTCGGTGGAGATGAATTCATCACCAAGCAGTTTGGCTTCTTTCTCGGCCGCATCAACCACCTGCGTGAGTTCGCGGCTATACGACGGCTGGGCATCGCTCTGTTTTGCGTATCGACCGGCTTCCAGATCGACGGCGGCGCGCAACGCGGTAACGTTCACGCCGACTTTTTGGAGAATCGGCACGACAATGCCCTCGTCCTGTGACAGGAGTGCGAGGAGCAGGTGCAGGTCGTACACCGACGGATTGCCAGCCTTCCGGGCCAGTGCGACGGCATCGTTGAGCGCTTCGGCGCTCTTCACGGTCAGGCGATCGGGATTGATCATATGCTGGGAAGTTGGCAACTGGTGTGCCGAGCGCAATCGGCCAGAACTGCAGGACGGGTTAGCGTGAACGATGCCCCGCGCTGCAGCTATGGCACGCCCTACGGTCAATACAACAAAATGGCGCGCCGGGTCCGCTCACCCGGCGCGCCATCATGAATTGTTCGTTCGGGTCTGTGGTGCTCAGCACGACCTTACTTCACCACGATCATCTTCTTCAACAGCGGTACGCCGTTGACTTCGAGTCGATAGTAGTACACGCCCGAAGGAGCTTCTCGTCCAGTGTTCAGTACCTTGCCATCCCAGTAGGCGATGTATTCGCCACAGGAAAGGGTCACGTTGTCCAGTGATTGTGCCTGGCCCTGCAATATCGGGGTGGTAACCAGCTGAGACAGGAGGTTGTACACCTTCAGGCTCACCCGGTACTGCTTGCCATTGTCGGTACATGCGGGCGGATCGCCCACGCTGAACGGGATTTTCGTTTCAGGATTGAACGGGTTCGGATAGTTCTGACCGAGAGACATTCCCGGCTTCTTATCGCGAGCGTCTTGTGCCTGAATTTCTCGTGGCATGAAGGCTGTGAAAGCGAGCACCAAACCCAGGGCTCCCCACACACGTTTCATGTTGCTTCTCCGACTGACGAATCAGGTGGCTAGTCGAAGCCTCCAATTAAGGGTGGACGGTTGACCTGCAATGAGACCTGCACCAGTGAAGGTAGGAGGAGCCGTTCGTGGAGTCAAGCAAGTTCTTGGTCCAGTCTCTGTGTCCTACATCACCATTCCAGCGACTCTTATGTGGTGCCTCAGGCAACTTCGCGCATGAGAAACTACCGCATATTGTGGCGTGTAACCGTCTAAATTACAACGTGTTAAAGTCTGTCTAAGCAGTCACAACGTCCAGTCCACCAGACTCCCAACTGGCGTAGGCGCGCATGGGTCTGCCATCGGTGAGGTGGTGGCCAATAAATTCACGAAGCAGCCGCTGATGCGCGCGGGCGTCTGAATGGCTGAGTTCGGCGTCGTCATCGAGCAGCCAGCTCCTCACGGCGTCCCGTGCGGAAGCGGGCAGGCGTCTCCCTCCCAGTGAACGCGCGGCACAACGCGCACAGAGCACGCCGCCCGCGAGGTGACTGAAGATCGCATTCTCGGTGTCCGCGACATCGGCATGGCATTCGGCGCACTGGTTGAGCGCTGGCGAAAATCCTACATCGCGCACGAGTCGCCAGAGCGCGCCGAGTGCCGTGGAGATCGTTCGGTCGCCCTCTTGTTCCGCCAGCGTGGCGAGCGCCTGGGCGAGTCCATCAAAAACCACCGGTGCCGCTTCCTCGTGGACAACACGCATGGCGACTTCGGCAATCGCCGAAGCGGCGCTGAAGCGAGCGAGGTGTCCGGCCAGACCGGGATGCGAGCTGGCGACGTCAAAGCTCACCAGCGTGTGCAGATCACGACCCGGCCGGGTCTCCACCTGTGCCTGGCCTTGCGCGAAGAGATCTACCGCACTGCCGAACCGCCGTCGCGAGTTGCGTGCGCCGCGCGCCACCACCGACTGCAGACCGGCCTCGCGCGTTGCGAGTCGGAGAATCCGCGACGATTCGAGATAGTCGGCGACGTGGAGGATGATGGCTTCAGTGAGGACGACGGGCAAAGGCAGAGTAGAGTAAAGACGGGAGAAGGGAGACGGGAGACCGGAATGGGGACCCCCGGCTACGCGCGTCGGGGGCCGCGGCTGCGCAGGGGCAGCAACGCGGGCGCGCCTACGGCGGGGTCGCGTGTGATCACCAACGGCCAGTCGTACACCCGCTCGAGCAGTTCGCCGCGCATGACATCATTGGCGGTACCCGACGCCGCGACCACCCCGTTGTGCAGCACAACGATGTGCGAGGCAAAACGCGCCACAAGGTTGAGCTGATGACTGACCAACAGCACGGTTCGCCCTTCACGTGCCAACGCGTCAAGCAATTCAAACACGGCCATCTCATGCGCGATGTCGAGGAATGATGTGGGTTCGTCGAGGACAAGCACTGCGGCATCCTGCGCCAGCGCGCGGGCAATACGCACGCGCTGCCATTCGCCGCCGGAGAGCTGATCGGTACGACGCGCCACCGCATCCGTCATTCCGGCGCGCGCGAGGGCGTCATCAATGCACCGACGATCGTGGGCGCCAAGTGCGCCGAAGGCAGAGCGATGGGCGTGTCGTCCGAGGGCGACGAAGTCGCTCACCTGCATGGGGACCACCGCCTCCTCGCGCTGTGGGACCACGGCGACCTGCATCGCGAACGCGCGCGGTGCCAGCGTCTGAACCAACACCGTGCCGAGCCGCATGCTCCCACGCACGAGTGGTGTGAGCTGCAGCAAAGCGCGCACCAAGGTGCTCTTGCCACTGCCGTTCGGACCAACCACGGCGGTGAGCGAACCGGGAAGCGCCGTCAGAGAGACGCCGTTCAGCGCGCGAGTGGCACGACCGGCGTACTGCACAGCAACATCATCGAAACTCAGTGTTGGGCCGTTGCTCATAGTGCGAGCCGCCGCAACCGGAGGAGAAAAAACGGCACGCCAATGAGCGCGGTGACTGCGCCCAACGGCAGGTCGGCGGGTGAGCGCACGGTGCGGGCCACGAGGTCGGCGCCAATCATCAGGGCAGCGCCATACACTGCGGCAACCAGGAGCATGGCGCGATGCCGCCGCGCACCGAGGGCACGCGCCAGGTTGGGCACGACAAGACCAACGAACCCGACCAAGCCGGCGGCGGCCACGGTTGCAGCAGCCAGCCACGATGCAACGAGAAAGATGCGGCGTGTCGCGCGATGGACATCGACACCCAGTGCGGCGGCCGCCTCGTCGCCCATGGCCAGCACGTCGAGTTCGCGGGCCCACCACACCAACAGCCCACCCAGTGCGACGACGGCCACCGCGAGGCGCGTCACGCCACCCCACGTGGCGTCGGCCGCAGAACCCATCATCCACCATAACGCTCCGCGTAAACGTTCGGGTGGCGCGTCTGCCAACGCTACCAGAATGGCGGCATTGGCAAACGCACCTACCACCACGCCCGCCATCAGCAACATCCGCGAATCGGCGCTGCCACCAACCACCCGCGCAATGGCCGACACCAGCAGCGTTGCTGCGGCTGCGCCACCGAACGCGGCGAGCGTGACGAGCGTTGGCGTGGCCACGCCCAGCGCGGTCGCGAGCACCGCACCAACCGCAGCGCCACCCGATACACCCAGCAGATACGGCTCGGCCAGCGCATTGCGCAGGGTGCCCTGCAGTGCGCCGCCACTCATCGAGAGTCCCGCACCCACCAGCGCGGCGAGTACAGCACGGGGCGCACGCAGGTCACGCACAATGGCCACCAGTGTCGGGTCGCCGACCCCGCGCAGTGATCGCATGACGTCGGACGGCGTCAGCACCACCGTGCCGATGGACACGGCGGCGATCAACAGGAGCACCACCACGAACAGACCGACCGGCACCACCCACCGGGTGCGCCGCATCACGGCGCTGCGGCGCGCAGTCGCGGCAGTTGCGCGGCAAGTTCCGGGTGCAGTGCATGCGCCAGCGCGGTGGCGGCCATTCCGAGTACCACCGACGGTCGCCCGGTCAGCGCGGGATCGTCGGTGATCCAGTTGCCGTCGCGCACCGCACGCACGGCACGCCATTGCGGCTTGGCCAGCATTGCCGAGCGTGAAACGGCGGAGGCCACGATGACATCGGGATTTCGGCGCGCAATTTCTTCAAGGCTCACGGGCGGCGACGGTGCCTCGAGATCGTGAAAGACATTGTATCCGCCAGCGATTTCGATCAGCTCATCGAGATAGCTTCCGCGACCGACCACCATCACCGGCTGCTGCCACAGTGGCCACGCCACTGATGGCCGACGCGCGTTCCGAGTGACCTCCCGAATGCGGGCCAGCGTGCGCTGGACCGAATCGACCACCATGGCGGCGCGATCAACCGCACCGAGTGCGACGCCCAGACGTTGTGTCAATGTGATGAACTGATCAATCTGATCCACCCGGAGTGCGATCGTGCGAACGCCTGCTCGCGAAAACGCATCGGCGGCCGACCGATTTTCCGCCGTCGCGTACAGAATAACCAGCGTAGGGCGCAGATGGAGGACGGCTTCGATGTTCGGGCGAATACCGTTTCCGACTGCCGGGATCACCTGTGCAGCCGGTGGGAACTCATCCCATACGCTGCGGCCAACCAGTCGCGATTCGGCGCCTATCGCGAAAATCACCTCGGTGACCGTTGGATTGAGCGAGACCACCCGTTCAGCAAACGATCGATCAACGGGCAACGCCACACCGAAATCGTCGGTGTCGGCCACGGCCACGACGCCAGACGCTGGTGCGCGCGTTGAGTCGTCGGCGCGCTCATTTGCACGTGCGCACGTTAACAGGGCAACGCATGGCGCGAAGAGCAGCAGCGAGACGCGACGCCTGCGCGATGGAAGAAAAAGCATCCCAAGTTTACCGTCAATTGCCCGTCGTGCGGAGTGCGCGACAGCGGCAAGCTATCGTGAGGTATGGGTCGAGGCAAGCGCATCAGCAAGTGCTGACTTGAGTTCGTTGCGACGCGTATGATAGGCGTCTCGAACACTGTCTGACGGCAACGGAATGCGCGCGAAGGTGGCATCGAGCGCAGCGATCTCGTGCGCGAGGCGCTCGTGTTCAGGCGGCTCAGGGACGCGGGCATATGCCTGCGCACGACGCATGACGGCCGTGTCTACGCCGCCGAGTGCGCGTACGGTGCGACGCTGTACGGCGCGCAATAACAGGAGCAGCGCAGCGAATCCGATGGCGACCAGTATCCCGGTGATGCGCAAGCTCCTGCCCGATACTCTGCTGACCGGCAGTTCAAGCGTGACCGTGCCACCAGGCTTCACATCCTGCGCCAGAAAGCGCCGGAACTTGCGATTCTCGATGGTGACCGGCTCGACCGCCGTGAAACCTGCTCCCCGCGCGGTTCCCTGCTCCT
This sequence comes from Gemmatimonadaceae bacterium, assembly GCA_031419135.1. Taxonomy (GTDB): domain Bacteria; phylum Gemmatimonadota; class Gemmatimonadetes; order Gemmatimonadales; family Gemmatimonadaceae; genus Gemmatimonas. The sequence continues at coordinate 1,519 of JANOKE010001123.1, read as the reverse complement.
CTTCGAGAAGCACTTCGAACACGACCGCACCTTGGTCGGCGCGAATATTGATGGGGAAATCCGCCGCCGGCAGTCGATACGAAAACGCGATCTGTTTCAGTCCCGGTGCGATTGGCGCAAAAATGGAGACGCGTCCTGCAGCCTGCGCGAACGCGTCGGGCGCGACGTCACCCTGTGTCACCCGCACATCGAGCGCGCGCTGGGGGATCACAATACTCCAGGTGGGATCCGGCGATTTCCGCGTGGTCGCGACGAGGGTTTTCAGACTGTCGTTGGAGAGTTCGAACACCTCAATGAGCGTGCGCGTGTTATTGGTATCCACCGTGCCCACGATGAGATGACGTCCCTTGATCGCCAGCGGAAAGGTGCGCGACGTGGTATCGAAGACGGTGATTTCCGCCTCATCGGCGACGGCGATGGCCGATCGCAACGGCGCCGTGAAGTACGCAATGCCACCCCAGGTGACGGCCGCAAAGTACACGGCGGCACTGTCACCCGAGGGGCGCCACCTGATGCGATAGCGGCCAGCCGCATCGCTGCGTACCGAATCGACCGGACCGGCCGTGTCCTTCCCCACGCGATGGAGGGTGACCCAGGCGTTGACGGCAGGCCCCATGCCGGTGGAATCGCCACCCTCCACTGCGGGGCGGCGGACCCGTCCTGCAACCACCCGCTCCAAATCCGACGCGCCCGCCGCGGCCGACCGCGACGCTTGCGCCATGGCCCGCTGCGGCGACGCCACCACCAGCACGGCGCACACCACCGCGCGAACACCCGGTCTCACGGCGAGAATTTTCCGAAATCTTCCGGCCGCAACGTTGCGAGATACGCCTTGAGTTGTTCCGTGGTCATTTCATCACTTGGTGGCGTCACGAAGAAGGCGTCGGTGCCGGCCGCCGCGTCGTCGTTTGCCTCCACCGCGTTGAGCAACGACGCCTCGACGAAGATAGCCGCGTCGAATCGCAACGCGATGGCAATGCTGTCCGACGGGCGCGCGTCGAGTTGCACAATTTCACCATCGCGCTCAATGTGCATCTCGGCGAAATAGGTGCTCTTGTGCACGCGGCTGATGGTGACGCGGCGGAGCACGCCGCCGAGCGACACGATGAGCGCCTTGCACAGGTCGTGCGTGAGCGGCCGATCACGCTTCACCTGATTCATGTGCATGACGATCGACTCCGCCTCGGGCTTGCCAATCCAGATGGGAAGCATGCGGGGGCCGCTCTTCTCGCGCAGGATGATCACGTACGAATTCGTTGCGCTGTCGACTCCGAGTCGGGCGACGGCCACTTCCACCATCTCGCTCTCCTCGCGTGCTCGCCACGGTGATTCCGGCATTCCGTCACACGACGGCGCGCCAGCAACTGGGTGCCGTTGGTTACCGAATGTGTCTGGTGAGGGCTGCCACGCGATCGGTGCGCTCCCACGTGAAGAAGGTGCGGGCCGACCGGCCCCGGCCCTCGGTATACGACGTACGGCCGAAGTGCCCGTACGCGGCCGTGGGCCGATAGATCGGTTT
>JANOKE010001122.1:0-16207 GCA_031419135.1 Gemmatimonadaceae bacterium | reverse complement strand
CTCCGGCGCCGCAAGCGGCAATGGACACTATGCCAGCCGCATCCTGGTAAAACAGGATGGCCGCATGTTGTTCGTGAAGACCACGGAAATCGATTGGATTGAGGCCGATCGTAACTATGTGAAATTGCATGTCGGCACCGTGGCCCACACCATTCGCGATCGCATCAGTCATCTCGAAGAAACACTCGATCCACGACTGTTTGCGCGTATTCATCGATCCACCATCGTCAACCTCAATCGCGTGCGCGAGATGCAGCAATGGTTCTCCGGCGACTATGTGGTGATTCTTGAAGATGGGGCTCGGCTGCGCCTCAGTCGCCACTACCGCGATCGGGTGGAGAAACAAGTCGGCGTGTAAGCGCGGAAGCCTCGATCGGCGAGGTTCCGCCGTTGGCGTCGAGTATTATTCGAGATGGTCTCCGAACCGGGCGTTCACCCCTTGGCCGTCGCGAGTTGGCAGTCGCGACTCGCCGATCTGGTCATTCGGTCGTACATGCGACCGCATGTCTTGAAACCCATCGATCCGCTCTGGGTGCGTCGGCGTATGGGCCGACAGCAGTGGCCGCGACGCGTGATGGTGCGCTCCACGGGTGTGGCCGTCGCCATGGTTGGTCCCGAGGGATCGTGGCCCGGCGGAGAGGTGGTTTCCTGGCCGGGCGCCAGCGATACTGCGCCCGTGCTGTTGTATCTCCACGGGGGAGGCTATCTGGCAGGTTCGCCGGAAACCCATCGTCCGCTGGTGGCGTCGCTCGTGCGCCGACTCCGAGGGACGGCCTTTGTGCCAGGGTATCGGTTGGCGCCGGAGCATCCGTATCCCGCTGCGCTGCATGACGCGCGCGCCGCTTTTCAGCATATGCTGTCACGTGGCATTGCGCCGTCGCGAATCGTGATCGCGGGCGATTCTGCCGGTGGCGGGCTTGCGTTGGCGCTCGCGCTGGCGCTGCGTGACGACGGCGTGCCGCTGCCGGCGGCTGTGGTCGCCTTCAGTCCGTGGACCGATCTGGCCACGACTGGTCGTTCGCTCGACGAAAACTCCGAGCGCTGCTCAATGTTTGCCGGTGTCACGATTCGACGCGCGTCGAAGTTCTATCTCGGGTCGTCCGACCCGACGCATCCGTATGTCTCACCGCTCTATGGCGATTTTCGGAGCTTTCCGCCCCTGTTGGTGCACGCCAGTATCGACGAAGTGTTGCGCGACGACGCGGTGCGCGTAGCGGAGCGCGCCCGCGCGGCGGGCGTGCACGTCGAATTGCGACTCTGGCGCCGCGTTCCGCACGTCTGGCAGTTTTTCCCCGCAGTCCTGCCCGAGGCGGAGCAGTCATTGCAGGATACTGTGCGTTTTATCACCACCCACGTTGCCGTGTGAGCCGCTCCAACGCCTGCGGCTGATCACGATCTAATGCCGCGCGCCGTACGTGTGACGAATCGTGACCGCCTCCACCGAAGGGCGTCCACTGGGCAACAATCGTGCACATGCCAACCGACTACCGTCCGCCCGATTGGGCCCCCCTGCAACGCACCCTCTCGGCAGAATTCGGCGCCACGGCGGTGAACGCCAGTGCCGCGTTTTGGTTTATCGGGTATATCGATGGACCCGCCGACGTGGGCGAATTGCGGGTCTATGAACACAGTGTCACACGACGGCGCTTGATCCTCGATCGTGAAGGTGGGGCGTATCGCTGGTTCGCGGTCTTCGCCGGGTACAGTCGGATCGGTATCGACGAGGCATTGATCGAAGCCCTTGCCTGATCTCACAGGACTGGCCTCGGCCGATCGGGTCCTCCCTCCACAACCATCCGCGCCCCGCTTGGTGGGGACGGGCGCGCTTGTGCCGTCCCCGGTCACGCGACTGGCCCCCGCCCACCACGGCGCGTCGGCAACCGCTTCGACGCAACCCTTGGGGCGCAGTGGCCTCGATCTGCTCGATGTACTTGCCACAACCGACCTGCTGGCGCATCGCGAGCCAACCGGCGTGGTCGCGCTGGAAGTTGGACTCGAACAGGCGCGAGGGTCGCTGTTGAGGAATCGTCCTGGCGACGCGCTGACGACCCTCGATCAGATATGGAGCGCCGCACGAGCAACCGAAGAGGGTTGGTATCTTCGTAGCGGCGCACTGATGGTGCTCGGACTCCCGGGTGAGTGCGAACGGGTTGCCAACGAGGGGCTGGCTGTCCAACCCGCGTCACTGGCGCTCCGATTCCTGCAGTCACTGGTCCGCATGTCGCTCGGCGACCTGGCGGGAGCGCGTTCCGTTCTGCAATCGGCCCTGCAACTCGCACCAACCGATCCATTGCTCCTCGTGCAACAGGCGCTGATTCAGGCCAAACTGGGCGACTCGCGAACGGCCGATGCGCTGTTCGGACGCGTCGCCATGGTCTCGGAGCATCCCGCACTGTCTTGGGGGCGCGAAACGCTGCGTACGATTGTCACCAACGCAACCCGTTTGCGTTCGCGCCCGGCGTCTTTCGACCAGCCAGACGCGCGGCCGAACCTCGGCGCCGGTGCGCCGCAGGCAGTGCCGACGGTGCACGACTGTAGCGTCACCGACATCGCCAACATCGCCGACATCGCCGACACCGACATCGCCGACACCGACATCGCCGACACCGACATCACCGCTGCGCTGCTCGGCGTGCCTACGGGTTCGCGAGTGCCGATCGACCTGGCCGCAATGGCGCTCGAACGGTTCGGCGCACGCGTCGTGAAGTGTTCACTGGCCGAAGTAGCACACGAGGCCCGCATGCTGATGCGGGCCTTCAGTGCGGGAGGCACCCTGGCGTCGGCAACCACCGCCGGTCAGGCACACGCGGCTCGCACGCTGCTGGCAACGTTTCTTGGCGTCGCTACCGGCGAAGGTGCCGAAACACCGGCACCGGTGCGCGCAATGGTACAGCAACTGATTCCGCTGTTGCAGCAGGAAAGGTTTACGGAGGCGGAGCGTATTGTGCGCAAACAGAGCATGCTTGCGCGGGAACCCATTGGCCGATTGTTGCTGGCGATCGTACGGGCAACGCCGTTTTTCTCCGACGCGTCGGCCCGCGGCGCGACGCCGGACGCGAGCGGGCCGATCGTGCGCGGCGACGTCGAGCACACACCGGTGGTGCCCGTGCGGCTGGGTCTCGGACTGGTGGAGGAGACGCCGGCCTCACGCGCGTCGCTCCACGCGTGGTATCCCGAACGCGTCGCGGCCGCAACGCCGTCGACGGTACGCGATGAGGGCGGCCATGTGACATTCATGGCCAGCGGCAGTATGCCGCTGGCGTGTGCCGCGTTGGCTGCCGCTTTCCTCGTCACATCGCACGCGGCTATCGCTGTCGCACTCGCCGTTGGCGCGGTGTGGCTGGGACTTCGCGCGAGCCGCTGTGAAGGCGGGCCGTCACACGCCCACGACCGGACGCCGCCGCAGTAGATTGCGCGCGGTCGGCGGCGCCTCACGGACGCCGTCGGCACGCCGTCGCCGAGACTGATCGGCGCCGCGAGGAGTCTGCCACCGTCGAGAACCACCCATGTCTACGTCGTCGTCCGCGCCGGTCTCGGCGTTTCTCCGCCATCACTATCGCCACTTCAATGCTGCCGCACTGATCGACGCGGCGGATGGCTACGTGAAACACCTCGATGAAGGCGGCAAGATGATGGTCACGCTGGCCGGTGCCATGAGCACGGCGGAGTTGGGGCTTTCGCTGGCCGAAATGATTCGACAGGACAAAGTGCACGCCATTACGTGCACGGGTGCCAACCTCGAGGAGGATATCTACAACCTCGTGGCCCACGATCATTACGAGCGCGTACCGAACTACCGTGACCTCACCCCGCACGATGAGCAGCGGCTGTTGGAGAAGCATATGAATCGGGTGACGGACACCTGCATTCCCGAAGGCGAAGCAATCCGTCGCATCGAAAAGGCAATTCTCGATGAATGGCAGTCGGCCGATCGTGGCGGCGTGCGCTATTTCCCGCACGAGTTCATGTATCGCATTCTGCTGAGCGGGTCGCTCGAACAGTACTACCAGATCGACCCGAAAAACTCGTGGATGCTGGCCGCCGCGCAGAAAAACCTGCCGATCATCGTGCCAGGATGGGAAGACTCCACGACCGGCAATATCTTCGCGTCGTACTGCATCGAAGGCGGCGTGAAAAACGTGCACACGGTCCGCAGCGGCATCGAATACATGATGTACCTCGCTGAGTGGTACACGCAGGCCACGAAGGACACGACGATCGGCTTCTTCCAGATTGGCGGCGGTATTGCCGGTGATTTTCCGATCTGCGTGGTACCCATGCTGCACCAGGATCTGAAGCGCGGGGAGGTTCCACTGTGGGGCTACTTTTGCCAGATCAGCGATTCAACCACCAGCTACGGCTCGTACTCGGGTGCCGTGCCGAACGAGAAAATCACCTGGGGGAAACTCGGAATCGACACGCCGAAGTTCATCATTGAGTCGGATGCGTCGATTGTTGCGCCGCTGGTGTTTGCGATTGTGCTTGGGCAGTAGGTGGACGGCGCCACAACCGTATCGTACCGGTCGCCCTACGGCCTGTCGTCTACGCGCGGCACGCGCAATCGCTGACCGCGCTGAATATTATCCGAGCGGAGTTGATTGAGCTGTCGCAGTACGTCTGGTGAGGTCTGGAAGCGTCGCGCCAGTCCGGTGAGTGTTTCCCCGCGTTGCACGACATACGTGGTGTACTCGGTCGCAACGGGGGGCGCCGAGCGATTGCTTTCCGCGAATGCCTCATCCTGGCGGGTGACGGCGCGTCGCGCGTCGATGCTGGACTGCGACACACGGATGGCTTCCGGCCAGGTGGCGTCGTCGACCAGAAAGTCCACGTGAACGGTGGGCGTTCGCAGTTCGAGTCCGCGCTTGAGGCCCCGAAACATCTCGCGCGGTTCGAGTGTGAACGCGGCGTCGTAGGGATAGCTCTCCACCAGCAGCTCCTCCGGACCGTCTTCACGCGGACGCAGGATGGGCGTTGGCGGGGCACCCACATACAGAACGCGCCGGTCGGTGGCGACCACCATTCCGAACGACTCGCGCCACATGTCCGTCCACCGCCGCTGGCTCGCGAACACGGACGCGACGACACGCTCGTCGACGGCCAGCTGGGCTCGGATCTCCCGTTCGGCTGAAACGCGCGCCGCCCGGCGCGCGCCGATTGGAGGAACGACGGCGGCTGCGGCCGCCAACGCGGCAACGCCAAAGATGGCGGTGCTGCTGGTCAGAGCGATGAGGATGCGGACCAGCGGCCGCCGCCGTCGTGCGGCGGGGGCGCTCTCGCCCGCCCGCAACCAACTCAGGCGCCGCGGTTTAACGTCGATGGTTGGCGATTCGGACGCGTCGGACATGCCGGAAGATATCATGCCGGTGGAGCCCCTTGCCAATACGTATTTGCAGTTCAATATTCTCCGGCGATGTCCCAATCCCTTCCCATTCCTCGCGTCACCATTCACGACGTGGCGGCCCGCGCCGGTGTCTCGCAGCCCACCGCGTCGCTGGTGCTCTCAAATCACCCGCGCGCCCGGGTGGCCGCGCTCACGCGACAGCGGGTGCTGACGGCGGCCGCCGACCTCGGCTATCGCCCGAATGTCGTCGCGCGTTCGCTCACCCAGGGACGTTCCTTCGCGTTGGGGGTGATCGTACCCGACGTGCGCAATCCGTTTGTGGCCGATGTGGTCACCGGTGCGGAACGGGTCGCGGCGGCGGCCGGGTACGCCTTGCTGCTGTGCGACCAACACACGCGAGACATCGAACAGCATTTGGAGGTACTGCGCGCCAGACAGATCGATGGGATCCTGATTGACGGAGTGGGCGTTGCGGGGCTATCGGCAAACGCGCTGGCCGGTCTGCATGTGGTCCTCATCGATGAGCCATCAGCGCGCTGGCCCGGCATTGCCACCGATGCCGTGAGCGCCGGGCGTCTGGCCGCCGACCATCTCTTGCAATGGGGACACCTACGGGTGGCCTTTGTTGGCCCGGCCACCGATGTGCACGCCTTTCGGATGCGTGAGCGCGGGTTCGCGATGCGGCTTCGCGAGTCGGGGGTGCGATGGTCGAGCGATCAGTGGCGACGTGCTCCGGCCACAATGGCCGGCGGACGCGATGCCATGCGGAAGTTGCTGCGTCAGGCCCTGCCACCCACGGGCGTGTTTCTGGCCAACGATCTGATGGCCATTGGCGCCATCAAACAATGTTTGCGAGACGGGCTCCGACTCCCCGACGATTGCTCGATTGTGGGTTGCGATGACATTGAGTTTGCGCGGTACATCACGCCGGAGCTGACCACCGTGTCAATGCCGGCGCGTGAATTGGGGGCGCGGGCAGCGCGTCTGTTGGTACAGCTGGTGGAGCAGTCGCCACGCCGTCTGCAGGCCAGTCGCATGCTGCCCGTCCGGCTGGTCTCACGCGGCTCGTCCGGGCCCGCGCCGCAATCCACCATGCACCCGTACGTCGACGTGACGAGTTCGCCATGACGACCCGGGAAGCCGTTGTCACCGGGACCGGCAGCTATGTGCCGGCGCGCATTGTCACCAACGCCGAGTTGTCGGCGCAGTTGGGAGAGGATATCGCACCATTCGTGACCGCAACGCTGGGCATACACGAGCGCCGGTGGTGCGCCGCGAACGAGTCAACCGCCGATCTCGCCGAACACGCCGCGCGCCGCGCACTCGACGCGGCGGGTATGGGTGCCGACGCGATTGACCTGCTGATTGTGGCCACCGACACGCCGGAATTCATTTCACCGGCAACAGCATCGGTGCTGCATGGACGGTTGGGCACGATCAACGCGGGCACATTCGATGTGAATGCGGCGTGTGCGGGGTTCGTGACCGCATTGGATATCGCGTGGAAGTATCTTCGCGCCGACCCGCGCTATCAGCGCATCCTCGTGGTGGGTGCGTATGCGATGTCGAAGTATCTCGATCCGCTGGACAAGAAGACGGTGACGATCTTTGGCGACGGTGCGGGCGCGGTTGTGGTTGAAGCCAGCGACGTTCCCGGTATTCTGTCGTCGGAGCTGTTCGCCGATGGACGGTATTGCGACGGCATGGGGATCTTCGCCGGCGGCACGCGCACGCCGATCTCGCGGGATGTGCTTGACGCGGGTGTGCACAACCGGCTGCGCTTTGTCGAGAAGTATCCTGCGGCACTTAATGAAGACGGCTGGCCGCGCATCGTGCGCGCTGTATTGGCGCGCGCGGGGCACACGCTGCACGATGTCGACTGCTGGCTGTGGACGCAGGTGAATCATTCCACGATCGTGCAGGTCATGCAGTCACTTGGTTTGCCGCTGGCGCGCGCCCACACCGTCATGCACAAGTGGGGCTACACGGGCTCCGCGTGCCTGCCGATGGCGCTCGACGACGCCGTGCGATCCGGGCGCATTCAGCGCGGCCAGTTGTTGGTGCTTACCGGATCTGGCGCTGGTCTGGCCATGGGTTCAGTCGCCATGCGTTGGCGGGAACGGCCGTCCAACGCCACGGCGATGACGATCTGATGTCAATGGTCTCGGCGCTCACCGACGGCTCGAACGCCGCGGCAATGTACACGCTGGCGGACCGAGCGGTGGTGCCACTGGTGCACCAGTTTCTGGCACGTGCTGCACGCACGCCGTCATCGCTGGCGTTTCGCGTGTATCCCGCCAGCGCCGGCGCGACGTCCGAGATCACGTGGAGCGAGTGGGCCGATGCAGCGCGTGCGATTGGCGCGCAGTTGTTGCGCGTGGGAGTGGCGCCTGGTGATCGTATCGCCATTCTCGCCGGAAATGGTCCGCTGTGGCCGATTGCCGACCTCGCTATCCAGATGGTAGGAGCTATCGGGGTCGGCATCTATCCGGCCAGTTCGCCAGCCCAGGTCACCGCGCTTGTGGTTGACAGCGGCGTGACGTTGGCGCTGGTGGCGGGCGACGCGAACCGACAGACCATGGTGCACGCGCGTGGCGCATCGGGGCGATCGTTTCCCATCGTCGTAACGGCGACGGTCGATGTGCCGGTCGATGCGCCGGTCGATGCGACGTCGGGCGCGACGGCCGTGATCTCGGACGCCGACCGCGCATTGCCTTTTCCCGACGACGCGTGGTGGCACGATTGGCAGCGCGACGGCGCCGCTGCGCTGGCAGCGAGTGCCACGCGGCGCGCGGAACTGGATGCGCGAATCGACGCCATCGCGATCGACGATATTGTGGCGCTCATCTACACCTCCGGCTCGACGGGCGCTCCGAAGGGCGCCTGCATTTCGCATCGCTATCTGGCCGCCTCGGCCGCGTCCATCGTGGAGGTGCTGTCGCTCTCCAGCGACGATCGGGCCTTGTCCTTCCTGCCGTTCTCGCATGCCGCCGAGCGCGTGTTCGGGCAAGGCACACGAATTGCCACTGGTATGGCGACCGCATTGATCGAAGATCCGTCCAACCTGTTCGCGGTCGCGAGGGAGTTTGAGCCCACGCTGCTTGGCGGATTGCCGCGCATTTTCGAGCGCTTGTACGAGGCGTCGGAAGTGGCCCGTCGCGACGGGTCGGATCCGCGCGCGGCCATTGCGCAGCGTATTGGAACGCAATGTCGACTCGCCACATCAGGTGGCGCGACGATGCCGAGCGATATCGCGAGATCCCTTGCGACACTGGGGCTGCCGATTCTCGGCGCATACGGACAGACGGAGCATTTGTGCGTCGCGATGAATCGTCCTTCGCATGTTCGGTTCGATACGGTGGGAATACCCATGCCCGGAACGAACGTGCGTGTTGCCGACGACGGTGAACTCCTGGTCGAACGGAGTGCGCTGACGTTCAGCGGATACTGGAGTGACCCCGACGCCACACGGGCAGCCTTCACCGACGATGGCGCGTGGCTCCGCACCGGCGACCGGGCAACACTTGATGCCGACGGTATGGTGCGCATCACCGGGCGCATGAAGGAACTCATCGCGTTGTCCACTGGCCGGAAAATCGCACCGATTCCTATCGAGAGCGCGCTCGCGTCATCACCGTTTATTGCCCATGCGATCTGCCATGGCGAGGGGCGGACGTATCTCACGGCGCTGCTGTCGTTGCGGCGCCCGGTCGTGGAAGCCTGGGCGCGTGCAAACGGGTTGGCCGTCGAGTGGCCGTCGCTTGCCGAGCATCCGCGCGTGCGCGACCTGCTGGCCAACGCCGTGAACGAGGTGAACGTGGACATCGCACGCACCGACCGCATTCAGCGATTCGCCGTCACGGCGCAGGCGTTCTCGGTCGAGAGTGGAGAATTGACGCCAACGCTCAAGCTCATACGCCGGGTGATCGGCGAACGTTTCGCGTACGTTTTTGACGCGCTCTACGCGGCGCCGCTCCCATGACGACCCCTCCCATGACGACTCCTCGCCTGACCGGCGTGCGTCGGGTGGCCTTTGCGGCCATCGTGGGGGGAGCCGTGGGCATTGCGCTCGCCTACGCCAGCGCGTTCGCACCGCCAGCGATCGCGATGGCTGGCCCATGGCTGATGGCCGTGTCTCTGCCGGTCTGCCTGATGTCGATGATGACGTTCGGCGCGGTGCGAGACGGCCGGAGCCTTGGGGCGTTGGCGTTGCCCATCGCGTTGGTGTTCCTGCTCGTGACCGGCGGGTTTCTCGCGGCGCTCGCGCTACCACCCGATGATCCAGCGGCGGCCTTGTGGTTGGGCTTGCCGCGCCGGGCGGCGGTCATCCTGTATGGGGTTGGCGTGCTGCCGCTGTTTGTGCTGCCGGTTGCGTACGCGCTCACGTTCGACGCCTTCACGTTGTCCGATGCCGATCTCGAGCGCGTGCGCTTGGCTCGACACCCGGATCTGCCGAACGGTGCGCCGGCGGAGCCGACATGATGAATGCTCCGCTTGGCAACTCGGTGTTCCTCCTGCAGAATGCCCAACTGCCGTCGATGTCGCAGCCGATTATCGGCGGGGTAGCGGTTGCGTACTTCCTGGTGGTCGCCGTGATTGGTATCTGGGCAACCCGTCGCACGAAAACCGCCTCCGACTTTTTCGTGGCGGGGCAGAGTCTCGGACTGTTCACCCTGGCCATTGCCGCGATGGCGGCCACTCTCTCGGGTTTCGCCTTTATCGGCGGTCCGGGTCTGGTGTATTCAATTGGCTTCGGGGCTGTGTTCATTATCCTGCCGGCCGCGTTGACGAACTCGATGGGTGCCTGGGTGATGGCCAAGCGCCTGCGGCTGCTGGCTGAGGTGCGCGAGATGATCACCATTCCGGATGCCATCGGGGCGCGCTTTCAATCGCCATCCGCGCAGGGTCTGGCAGCGCTGGCCATCGTGATTGCCGTTGTCGGATACATGGCCACCAACCTGCTGGCGCTCGGACTGGTTATTGACGCGATATTTGGCATTGGACGATCGCCCGCAATCTGGTTGGGGATGCTGATTGTGCTCGCCTACTCGGTTTCAGGCGGCATAATGGCCGGCATCTACAACGATGTCTTTCAGGGCCTGCTGATGGCCGTTGCGTCGACGCTCGTCTTTGCATTTGCGCTCAAGTCGGGCGGCGGATTGGCCGGCATCTCGCAGACGATCCTCAGCCATGACCCGACTGTTCTTGCGCCGTGGGGCAAACTGTCGCCGCTGGCAGCGCTCTCGTTCTTCTTTGTGTTTGGCCTTGGCTCTCTGGGGCAACCGCATATAGCGCACAAATTCTTCATGTTGAAAGACGCTCGCCGTCTCAAGTGGTTCCCGCTGGTGATGACCCTCGCACTGTCGCTCACGCTGTTGTTGTTCGTGGGCGTTGGACTCGCCATGAAGGCGCTGGTGTTGTCGGGCCAGGCGGCGCCGCTGGGGTCGGCCGATGACGCCACGCCCACGTTTCTGTTGCAGTTCACGCCGTTGCCGTTGGCAGCCCTGGTGTTCTCGGCGGTGGCGGCCGCGATCATGAGTACCGTCAATTCGTTCATGAGCATTGGTTCTGCGGCCCTTACCCACGATATCCCGCTGGCGTTCGGTACGCGTGTAGCCAACGAGCTCCGATGGGGCCGCATCTGGACCGTCGTGATCACGATTGGAGCGGCGATTGTTGCCCAATACGCGGGCGTGCTGGTCGCGTTGCTGGGCGTGTTCGGTTGGGGTCTGTTCGCGTCGACACTCGTGCCATCGCTCGCCCTGGGTCTCAACTGGCAGGGCGCAACGCGCGCCGGCGCCATCGCCTCGATCGGCACCGGACTGGTCACAACACTCACGCTCGAGTCGCTCGCCTTTTTCAAGGTCTTTACGTTTCCGTCGGGCGTGACGGCGACGGCGCTGGCGTTGGTGCTGTCGCTGCTGGTGTTCGTGGGTGTTTCGTGGCTGACGCGTGACACCGCAGCATCCACGCTGTCCGCCGATGTGCGTGCCGTCATGGAGGCCTGACCATGGAGTTCGGGGTGGGAGCGGATCGATTTGCCCGTTTTGCCGTCGGCCAGTCGGCCAGCATGACACGCACGGTGTCGGAAAGCGACCTTGTGCTGTTCGCCGCGATCACCGGAGACGCCAATCCCGTGCATCTCGATGTCGCGGCGGCGACGGCATCGCGGTTCGGTGGTCGCATTGCGCACGGCATGCTCACGGCGGGATTCGTATCCGCGACGATGGCCATGCAGTTGCCCGGGCCAGGCGCCGTGTATCTGTCGCAGTCGCTGCGATTTCTGCGCCCGGTTCGTATCGGCGACGTGATCACGACGCGGGTCGAGATCATCGAGCTGCTGTTTGCCCAGCGACACGTGCGTCTGACCACCGGATGTCGGAATCAGGCCGACAAGCTGGTGTTGGACGGCGAGGCGCTCATCCTTGTTGACTGATTCTCCGTTGGCTGATTCTTCACCGTGTGTTGCTGTGTCCCGTTGTTCCCCTCCAAGAGGATTTCCCATGTCATGCTCAGTTCGACGTGCTGTCACCGCGACTATATTCGGTGTCCGACGGATTGCCCGTCACGGCCGAGCCGCTCTCGCGCTGTGCGGCCTGGGTGCGGTGCTGGCCGCGCCGCGCGTTGTGGTGGCGCAGACCGGCACGTTGGCCGGCCTCGTCTCCGACAGCGCGAAGGTGGCGTTGCCAGGCGCTCGGGTTACCCTGGTGGGCACGCGTTTCGGTGCCACGTCCGGCATGGACGGGCGGTACCGCGTGATCGGCATCCCGTCGGGGAGTTATTCGGTTCGCGTGCAGCGTATCGGCGCCAAGGCACGGACGTTTGAGAATATCGCGATCGCGACTGCAGCCGATGCGACGCTGGATGTCACGCTGCAGGCGACGGCGCTGCAACTCGGCGGCTATGTCGTGACCGCCTCGCGACGGGTTGAGAAAATCACCGAAGCACCAGCAACCGTCACCCGTATCGATGCGGACGCCTTCAAGTATGCAGCCGGCAATTCGTTTACGGCGGCGCTCAAGGATGTGAAGGGGGTGGACTTCTTTCAGACCGGCATCGCGGCCGCCGGCATCAATGCGCGCGGATTCAACAGCGCGTTCAACAATCGCATGCTCCAGATGGAAGACAACCGGGTAGCAGTGCTGCCCGAGAACGGTCTCCCGGTGGGTGTGTTTACGACCATTCCCAAAGTGGACATTGCGGGTGTGGAAGTACTGATTGGCCCAGGTGCGGCACTGTACGGCCCGGATGCCTCGAACGGTGTCGTGACGTTGTTGTCGAAAGATCCCAGGCAGTATCAGGGATTCACCGGAGAACTCACCTTCGGTTCGAACGGCGGCAATCCTGGCAACTACCTTGATAAGCAAGCGGGGCGCGTGAGCTACAACGACGTGCAGATGCGGTACGCCGGTGTGCGTGGCAAACTGGGCTACAAGGTTACCGGCGAGGCGTTGAGCGCACAGGACTGGCAGAATGTCAACGTGTACGGCGCGGGAACTACTCCGGTGCAGGAAAACAACCCGGATTGGTCCACCAGCTATCGACGGGCCAGTGGGGCACTGGTGTACTACTTCGACAATGGTGGTCGCCTCGAGTATCAGGGCGGCGCCAGCCGCAGCAACGGGATCGGCGTTACCAGTGCAGGACGCAACCAACTCAAGAACTGGCAATATCGGAACCAGCAAGTTCGCTTTACGTCCAACAACTGGTTTGCCCAGGCGTATACCACGCACTCGTTGTCCGGACAAACCTTCGCGCTCAACGGCTATACCACCAATCGCGTGAATGCGCGCTTCAATGGCATCAGTGACGACTCGGTGCGCAGGGCCTCGTCGTTCCCCGCCGATGGACGCCTCACGGCTGCCGAAGTGCAGAACAACGTCACGATCCCGGGCCTGCTCAATACGCGCATCGTCACCGGCGCGCAGTATCGTCACGATGTTGTCAGTTCGAAGCGGGTGTGGTTGACCGACGCGCTGACCAAGGAAGACATCAAGCTCACGCAGATCGGCGTGTATGCGCAAACGGAAACGCCGCTTAACGAAATTACCAGGCTGGTGCTGGGCGCACGGTACGACAATCCCGAGTTCTACGACCCGCAGTTCAGTCCCAAGGCGGCGCTGCTGGTCTCGCCGAACGAAAACGCGACCTTCCGATTGACCTTCAACCGCGCCTTCAAGTCGCCGTCGATCCTGCAGACGAATTTTTTCTATCGCGACTTCAGCCCTGGCATCGGTGTCTTTGGCAACAAAGACGGCATCACGGTCAAGAACGCCGCGGGAGAGGTGCAGCGCACCATCGATCCCGTCGTCCCCGAAGTGAACAACACATTCGAGCTGGGCTACAAGGGCGTGTTCAACGACCGGCTGTATGTGGATGTGGCGGGCTACGTCGCGCGCTACAAGGCGTTTCTGAGCCCGCTCACGGTCGTTGCGAATCCCTTTACGGGGACGTACGGGTACAACACGAAAACCGACACCAAGTTCACGAACGCCACCGGCGGCGAGCAGGTTGCGTTGTCATATCTCAATCTCGGCGAAGCCACGCTGACCGGCGTCGATGCGGGAATCCGTTACGTGGTGAATCCGAAGTTCAACGTGTCGGGCACCGTCAGCGCGCTCAAGCTCGACTCGATCATCGGCAAGCCCGGGGACGCACCTGAAGCCACGTCGCTCAACAGTCCGACGTTCAAGGCCACGATGGGTGGTGACGTGCACAACATGCCCTTCCAGTCGTACGGCGGATTCACCTTCCGATTTGTGAAGGACTATCGGTTTCTGTCAGGTGTGCACAACGGGATCATCCCCGGCATTGTCACCCTGGACATCAACGTGGGCAAGACGATCGGTCCGCACACGACGCTCAATGTTTCGTTGCAGAACCTGTTCGCCTGCACCAGCGGGACCAGCACGGCACCGCTTTTCCTGAACGCGGCACGGCCTTCGACGTTTCTCAAGGGGTGGGATTGCGGCGTTGGTCGCAAACATGTCGAGCTGCTCAACATGCCGGCCATTGGCGCGATGGGCTTCATTGGCCTGCGATTCGACCGCTGATGCGCCACCAACGCGCGGTGCGGTCGCGGGTTGATGCGTGAACGCGCCTGGATTGCCGCACTCGTGTGCGCGGGGATGTTCGACCTCCCCGCAGCACGAGGCGGTTGGGCGCTGGGCCGGGAGAATCCTGTGACGGAATTCGCAGAAGCCGGGCAGGTGATACGAGGACGCTATCATGGGTCTGACGGCACGCGCGCGTGGCGGCTGTACGTGCCGTCGTCGTACGACCGCGACACGCCGCCAATGCTGATGGTGCTGCTGCACGGCTGCACGCAGAACGCCGACGATTTCGCGCGTGGCTCGCAGATGGACGGGGTGGCTGAGGAGCGCGGATTTCTGGTGCTGTACCCGGAGCAACCCATGGAGGCCAACCCTCGCGCGTGCTGGAACTGGTTTGACGCGGGGCATCAGCGGCGCGATGCCGGTGAGCCATCGATCATCGCCGGGTTGATCACTGACGTGATGACGCGGTTCCCGGCGGATCCTGCGCGTGTGCACATCGCCGGCGTTTCGGCGGGCGCCGCGATGGCGGGCCTTGTCGCGGTCGCCTATCCCGAACGTTTCGCGACGTTGGCGAGCGCGAGCGGGGTGTCGTGGCGGGCCGCGACGAATGTGGCACAGGCGTTGACGGTGATGCAACGTGGGGCCGGTGACGCCCTCCCCACGGCGGACATGATGTTGCAAGCCATGGGTGAACGACGGCGTGCGCTGCCGGTGTTGATCGTGCACGGCGGCGCCGACGCGGTGGTGTCGTTTCGCAACGCCGATGAGACGTCTGCTCAGTGGGTTAGCGTGCACGATCGCCTGCGTGCCGACGTCGGCGCACCACCGCTCTACAGCACCGGCGAGCAGGTCGCCGTGGAGAATGCCTACACCACGCGACGCACCGACTGGCGCGATGCCGCCGGCATTCAATATGTCTCGCGTATTCGCGTCGACGAACTCGGACACGCGTGGTCGGGTGGTTCGCTTACCGGGACATTCACCGATGCGAAGGGTCCCAACGCCAGTCGACTGATTGCCGACTTCTGTGAGCGGCACCGGCGGCCGTAACGCCAGTCCCGACGCCGCGCCCTTTTCCCTGAGACTCAGGTGTTTCCGCCAACTCCCAATCTGTTCGACCCGGTAGCGTGGTGGGGTCGCGTTGATGGCGCGCGTATCGCGCTCATCGAGGCGAGTTCGGGCCAACGGCACAGCTATGGCGCCATAGATCGGGACGCGGATCAGTGGAGCGCCCGATTCGCGCAGTGGCGCATAGGTCACGGCGATCGAGTGGCCATTCTCGCGCAGAATCGTCGGGAGTTTATTTCGATACTGTTCGGATGCATTCGTCGCGGTGCCATTCTCGTTCCACTGAATTGGCGGCTTTCCGCGCCGGAGTTGGCGCGCGTGCTGGAGAACGCGGCGCCTACGGTGATGCTCGGCGAGGACCGCTTCCGGCATCTGGGAGAGCATGCGCTGGCGACGGCAAGTCTTGAACACGTACCGGAGTGGCGCGATCTCGATCGCGACCTCACCAGCGAGCCGCAATATTCGCAACCGGTTGTGTGGTCTCGCTCGGTTGAGGACGCGACGATGTTGCTGTACACTTCGGGCAGTTCCGGCGCTCCGAAGGGCGTGATTGTGCCGCATCGGCAACTGCTGTGGAATGCCATTGCGACCACCACGGCGTGGCGAATCGGGGCCAACGATATCGGCCCGATTGCGACACCGTTTTTTCACACCGGCGGGTGGAACGTCTTCACCACGCCGATGCTCTTCCGCGGTGGCACGGTCGTGGTGGTTGTTGGGTTTGATCCTGAGAGCTATTTCG
>JANOKE010001121.1:0-4594 GCA_031419135.1 Gemmatimonadaceae bacterium | reverse complement strand
GAATGCCAGTTGAACAACTCCTGCGGAACCAGACCAGCTACCGGTCCCAGTCCCAGTGCGCTGAGGGCGGTGCGTGCTGCGGGCGCGACGTCGGGTGTTGCCAGTCCCATAAAAGTGACGGCAACGAATCCGCCCACAATGAGGCCACCTGCCAGCGCAACATTCCACAGCCCCGACGCTTTCCAGTCATACCGAAAAAACTCCACCGGCCCCGGCGCGATGGCGGCGCACAGCGCACGCAGACTACCGGACAGACCGAGTTGTCTGTTACCGATAAGCAGCAACACCGGTACGAACAAGCCGAGCAGTGGGCCACCGATGTACCACGGCCAAGAACCCGCAATCAGATGTTCCATGGACTGCCTCCGATATGAATGTTACGCCACAACTGTACGCGCATCGATTGCTGCGCGCGGTTCGCGCAGTCGAATGGCGACAACGATTCCCGAGCAGACCGTCAGCAGTGCAATCGCGTGGATGGCGATCGACGTCCCGAAGAAATCGGTGAGCAGACCCGCGAGCAAGGCACCGGCCACGTATCCGAGATCCCGCCACAGACGATAGACGCCAATGGCGGTTCCTCTCCACGAGGGCGCTGCCAGATCGCCGATCGCCGCCAGCATCGTGGGATACACCAATGCCGTTCCGAGACCCAGCATCGCGAGGGCAAGTGCCCACCCGAACCAGCTGTGCGCAAGCGGGATACTGAAAAGTGCAGCGCCCTGTAGCGTCATCCCAATCACAATGGGTCGCTTGCGACCCCAGTAGTCACTCAGTGCGCCGGTCGCGAGCTGACACACACCCCACGTAATCGGATAGATCGCTGCCAGCATGCTCGTCTCCTGCACGCTCAATCCCGACTGCAGAAAAATCAGAGGGAAAACACCCCACGCCAGGCCGTCATTGAGATTGTTGACGAGTCCGGCCTGACTCACGCTGAACAGGCCCGCGTCTGACCACATGGACCGTTGAATGATTTCACCGAGTCGCGGGCGTTGCTGGCTGCCCGCGTCGGCAGACTCGCGTTGAACATGCTGCGCGGTTTCGCGAACGAACCACGACAAAACCAGACCGGTGATGGCGACCACCAGGCCGACCGCTGCCGCGCCCGTCTGCAATCCGTAGCGTGTGGCGACCACCCCGCTCACGAGTCCGGCCACGCCGACGGCGACATAGCCTGCGAACTCGTTCAGCCCCATGGCAAATCCGCGACGGCGCGGTCCCACGAGATCGATCTTCATGATCACCGTGGCGGACCACGCCAGCCCCTGATTGATACCGAGCAATCCGTTGGCCGCGACGATCCATGACCAACTGGGTGCCTCGTAAATCATGAAGGGAATCGGGAGCGCGACGATCCACCCAGCGAGCAGTGTGCGACGCCGCGCGCCGGCGTCTGCCAGCCACCCGGCCGCAAGATTCGTCAAGGCTTTTGTGAGCCCGAACGTGGCGATGAATGACAAAACGGCCGTAGTGGACGCCACATGAAATTGCGTGGTCGCGATGATCGGCATGACGGACCGTTCCAGTCCGACCATCGCGCCAACAAACGCATTGACGATCACCAGCAGGACAAATTGTCGCCAATTCGCCCGGAGACCAAGCGTTGTCATGCTCCAGTCTCCACCCGCAAACCCGCCGCCTTCCAATCAGGAAATCCCTCCTCGGCGCGTCGAGCGTGAAAGCCGTGTTTGCGTAACAGCGTCACCGCGTCGAGCGAGTACACGCAGTACCGTCCGCGACAGTAGGCGACGATGTCGCGACCGGCGGGTATTTCGCGAAGACGGCGCTTGAGCTCGGCCACAGGAATTGAAAGGGCGCCGGGAATATGACCAGCCTCGAACTCGTCGGCAGGGCGGACGTCCACCACAGTGACGTCGGTGTCTCGCATCAGGCGTCGCAGATCCTTCAGCGTCACGGGCTCGAGTTGGTCGCGACCGTCCAGATACTGCTGGACCACCTGTTGGACGTCGGCAAGCCGACCGTGCCCCAACGATTCAAGGGCTCGCAGCATGTGGAAGACTTCGTCGTCCGCGAGACGATAGAATACAAAGGTGCCATCGCGACGCGTCTCAACCAGGCGGGCCTGACGAAGCACGCGCAGGTGCGCACTGGTGTTTTTGAGGGGTGTCGCGGCCTGCTCGCCGAGCATCTCGACGGATTTTTCACCTTGACTGAGGAGGTCGAGCAGCTCGATGCGCTTCGGGCTGGCAAGGGCGTGCCCAATGCGGGCGAACTGCGCATACAGCGTATCCTTGAAGTCGCGATGAGCAGACATACCCAGGGGTGAAGGGAAACGGGCTTGACGTTTTGTCTAATACTCTATAGAATATGAGTGCGATGGCGAAATCGGGCAAGAGACGTGGCTGAATGTAGCCCGCGACCTCGCCCACCATTCAGGAGACCAGAACGATGACTGCGGCAACAGCAGGGTCGGCACGGCTCGACACGACGGCGCTCGAACTGAAGGTCAAAGCCATGTATCGCGATGTCGCCCTCGATCCGCATGGTGAGTTTCACTTCGAGATGGGGCGGACACTCGCCGAGCGGCTCGGCTACGTGCCGGCCGAACTCGACGCGATCCCGAGCGACGCGATCGATTCGTTTGCCGGCGTGGGTTATTACTTCGATCTCGCCAACCTGCAGCCGGGCGAGACCGTCGTGGATCTCGGCAGCGGGTCGGGGATGGACAGCTTCCTTGCCGCTGGCAAGGTTGGCTCGACCGGTACGGTGATTGGGATTGACATGACCGATGAGCAACTCGCGAAGGCCGAGCGTCTGCGAGCGGCCGCGGGCGTCGGTACCCTCGCGTTCCGCAAGGCGTACATCGAATCAACCGGACTGGCGGATGCGTCGTGTAACGCGGTGATCAGCAATGGCGTGATCAACCTTGCACCAGACAAGGGTGCGGTATTTCGTGAGGCGGCGCGTGTGCTCAAGCCGGGTGGCCGGCTCGCTCTTGCCGACATCGTCACCGAAACGCCGCTGCCTGATGGTATCACCTGCGACGCGACGCTGTGGGCCGCGTGCATTGGCGGCGCCATGCAAATTGGCGACTACACGTCGGCTATCGAGGCCTCAGGACTGCGTGTGGTACACGTGCGGGACAATCCGCAATACCGGTTTATTTCGAAGAACGCGCAGGGGGCGGCTCGTCAGTATGGCGTGAAAAGCGTGTCGCTCGTCGCGATCAAAGTCTGACATCGCGGTGAAACGCCGGGCGCCCGACGGCCTGATATGTGGTAGCTCTGAGCAGGGACTTACCAAACAATCCAACCGCGAAGGTCACGAAGGACGCCAAGGAAGTGCTTATTCAAGACGGGACATCCAAGTAAGAGCAGCAATCGCGATGACACCCGGGCTGTGGGCCGTGATGGCCGTTCTGATGCGTGGGACATCATGGCCATCGGCATTGAGGGCGAAATGATGCGGTACGCGATGGGATGGTAACGTGGATGTCGTGGCTGCTGGCCATGTTTCGGGATGAGCCCATCGACTTCGCTGGTTGGCGTGATGCAGGACAGGCTGCGCGCGAAGCACTACAGCCCGCGTACGGAGGAGGCGTACGTGGCGTGGGTGCGCCGGTACGTGCGGTATCACCGTCGTGGACACCCGCGCGAGATGGGGGCACCGCAGGTGCGTGAGTTCCTGACGCATCTCGCGGTCGATCGACAGGTGAGTGCGAGCACGCAGAATCAGGCGTTGGCGGCACTGCAGTTTCTCTATCGGGATGTGTTGGAGGATCCACTGGCGGGGGCGCTGAATCAGTTGCACGCGAAGCGGTCGGCGCGGCTGCCGACGGTACTACGGAAGGACGAGGTGGCGCGGGTGCTGGCGGCGATGCGCGGGACGCCCCGACTGATGGCGCTGATCATTTATGGCGGTGGCCTGCGCGTCATGGAGTGTTGTGAGCTTCGGGTGAAGGACCTGGATCTCGTGCGCGGTGAGATCATGGTGCGCAGTGGCAAGGGGCAGAAAGACCGGCAAACGCTGTTGTCACATCGCGCGGCAGACGCCCTCCGTCCACACCTTGCGCGAGTGGAGCGTTTGCATGTGGCAGATCTGCGGAGCGGGGGCGGGTACGTGTCGTTACCGGGAGCGCTGCGTGGCAAGCTCGGCGATGCGGCTGCTCGGAGCTGGCCCTGGCAGTGGATATTTCCTGCGACGCGGACGTATCGCGACAAGGCGACAGGGGAACGACGTCGCCATCATCTGCACGAGACGGTGCTCCAGCGTGCGGTGCCCGAGGCCGCGCGTGCGGCGGGGATCTCACGGCGTGTGACGTGTCATGTCTTTCGGCATTCCTTTGCCACGCACCTGATGGAGGCGCAGCATTCGCTCCGATTGATTCAGGAGCTGATGGGGCACCGAGATATTCGGACCACGATGCTGTACCTGCACGTGATGAGCACGGCGCGAGCGGGCGTACGAAGTCCGGCGGATCTGCTGGAGACTCACGGTTCGATTGATCAACGCCGGGCCGATTTGAAGGGGTCAGGATGGCTCGACGGTGACGACGGCGGTGCGCGTTATGTTGACCAACCTAACGTGAGACGGGGACCGGTTAACGACGGCGTATCATGAAGTGACGCGG
>JANOKE010001120.1:0-2500 GCA_031419135.1 Gemmatimonadaceae bacterium | reverse complement strand
GGCCGACGACGATCTGGCAAAGGTGGCGTTGCAAACGTGGCTTGAGCACGATCTGCGCATCCGCTTTGCTGGGCGCCTCTTGACGTTCGACGATGGCGTTGCCGAACGGTGGGGGCGCATTGAAGGGCTGGCGCGACGGCGGCGTTCGACGCTCCCAACGATCGACGCGCAGCTCGCGGCAACCGCGTTGCATCACGGGCTCACGTTTGCGACGAGGAACACCGTCGATGTTGCGCCGACGGGCGTATCGGTCTTCAATCCGTGGCTGATGCGCGGCTAGGGCGCGCACTGCCATCAGTCAGCCTTCGTGTCATGTAAGGTCCCTCCAGGAACCGTATCGTGGCATAGACTGGTCCGTGTCCACATAGCTGCGAGTGTGGCCGTGATGCTGGATCCGACAGATCGGCAGCCCCGCACGTAGTTTCAGTGATGACCATATTCCGGCTCGCGCTGCTCGCGCTCGCTCTGCTGCTCCAGGCCAGCCTTGTCGGCGCCCAGACGCTGACGAACGGTCAACTGCGCGCTGCGTTCGGACCGCGCGGTCTCACTTCCATTCGCGATCTGGCCAGCGCCAGAACGCACCGATTCCGAGCCGACGAGTTCGCGATCACGCTCGGCGGTCAGGTCTTCGGCAGCGCAGGCCTCCGCTCTCCGAGCAAGCGCACAACGCGCGAGGCCGTCGTTTACCGCTACATCGCTGGCACCTACGCGTTCGACGTCAGTTACGAGCTGAAGCCCGGTTGGCGGTTCGTCAGCAAACAGATCAGTGTAGTCTCGCTGGTCGCGAAGTCGTTTCACGTGGGCGATGTCACGCTCTTTCGCGAATCGCTGGTCGACACGCCTGTACACGTCTTCAAGCCAACCAGTGTCCGTCCCAGTCTCGGCACGCTCGACTACGGCGCCGCCCTCCGATTCTCCGATCGCCACTCGCTGCTGCTTGTTGCGCAAAATCCGTTTCTGACGTTTACGCTCGAGCGCAACGTTGCCACCTTGCGCTACGCCCCCGACATGGAATGGAAGGCAGGTTATGGCACGTTTGTGTCCGACCGCGGGTTGATCGCGCCGGTGCAACTCTCGGGACGCCGTCTTCCCGCGAACATGATTCCCGAATGGCGCGCCACCGGTGACACGGTTTCTGGGCTCGATGAAGCGGAGATCGCAGCATTCACCGGCATGGTGCGCTCGCTGTTCCTTTACGAACCGAAGGCGCCCCTGAACGTGTTCGTTGGCTGGTGCGTGAATGACTACCAGATTGACGCGGGCACGTCGGCGGGGCGCGCCGAGTATCGCCGGGTGTTTGATCAGGCCGCGGCGTCGGGCGCGCAGTATGTATTGTACGCGCCGTCCAATTCTGCGCTGTCGCGTCGTGAAGAGAGTGTGGACGACTGGAGTTGGGAACATGTGCTGTGGCTCGGACTCGGCCAGAAGATCCGTCGCAACGAATGGAACCCGCGAACGAGCCCCCTCCCGCCCAGTGTGCAGGAGATGGTGGATTACGCCAACGGCAAGCACCTCAAACTGCTGGCATACGTGTATCCCGTACTGCCGTTCGCGCAGAACCCCGAGTGGTTGGTACCCTCGCAAAACAACTCGGGGAAAAAAGCGGCAAGTCTTGGCAATCGCGCGCTGCAGGATTGGCTGATCGACGAACTCGTGGCGTTCCACGATCGCACGGGTATTGCGGGCTATGCGTTCGATCACACGTTCCTGACGTACGAGGGTACCAGCCGGTACGCGCAATGGTATGGCTGGCGCCGGGTAATGGAGGAGCTGCGTCGTCGTATTCCTGATGTGGTGATTGACGGACGGCAGGCGTACCACCAGTACGGACCCTGGAGCTGGCTGGCGGGGAGCTATCCGCACCCCACGTTTAACGACGAGCAACCGGAAAGCTTCACGCCGTATCCCGATCTGCATTTCGATCGCGTGTCGGCCAACCGCCAGCGATACACCGCGTACCGCTATCGCAACTACGAGTTCACGCCGAGTGAACTGGTGCCTGGTTTCATGACGCACCAAACGTCGCGCTCGAACGACCGCGATGACATGCCCTCGCAGAAAACCACTGAGCGCGGTGTGGTGCTGACGTCATACCGGGCGCGCGACTGGGACTATCTGGGCTGGCGTTATTCTGTGCTGTCGTCGATTGCGACGGCCGGTTGGAACAATGTGCTCAACATGCTCCCGGCGCGCGATTCGGCGGAGTACGCCGGTTTTGGCGAGAAAGATCGCGCGTGGTTGCGCGGGTGGCTGCAGTGGACCAACACCAACAAGGAATTGTTACGACGCACGCGCACCATTCTCGGCCAGCCCGCGTTGGGCAAGGTGGACGGCACGTCGGCAATTGTGGGCGATCACGGTTTCATTTTCCTGTTCAATCCCGATGCGCGTCGTCTTACCGCGCGCGTAGCGCTGGATGCGTCGATTGGGCTGACCACGGGGGCACGATACACGTTGCGCGAGGTGCATCCGCTGGAAGGGCGGCGACTGGGCAAGCCTG
>JANOKE010001119.1:0-11672 GCA_031419135.1 Gemmatimonadaceae bacterium | reverse complement strand
CTCACCCTTCTTGCTCCTTACCTGCTCACCCCTCTGGCCCTAGCTTCGGCGAGGATTCAACACCCGTTGCTCGCTGACCTTCAGTCGCCTCCCCCAATGCTCTTCCTGACCCGACGTTCGCTCTGGATGGCTTTCCTCGCGTCCGCTACGACCGCCAGTGCGCAACCGCGCATGAGCGCGCCCGGTGCGCCAACAACACTCACACCGCAACAACAAGCGGCTCGCGCCATTTACAAGGAACTCGTCGAGATCAACACGGTTGACTCGGTGGGCTCGGTTACCAAGGCTGCCGAAGCGATGGCGGCCCGCTTCCGCGCTGCCGGTTTCCCCGCCGGCGACATTCACGTGCTTGGCCCCGCCGACAAGCCTACCAAGCACAATCTGGTGGTGCGCTATCGAGGCAAGGGACAGGGGAAGCCCATTCTCCTGTTGGCTCATCTCGACGTGGTGGCCGCGCTGCGCAGCGATTGGCCGCGCGATCCGTTCATCATGGTCGAACAGGATGGGTATTTCCTGGGGCGCGGCGTCGCCGACGACAAGTCAATGGCGTCCATGTTCGTGGCAAATGTGCTGCGCTACAAACAGGAGGGATATGTTCCGGCGCGCGACCTGATACTCGCCCTGACGGCTGATGAGGAAGGCGGCGGTGCCAATGGCGTGGGTTGGCTCATTGCCAACCATAAAGCACTCATTGACGCGGAATACGCCATCAACGAAGGCGGCGGTGGCACGCTCCTGGATGACAAGCCGCTCTTTCATTCGGTGCAGGCCGCCGAGAAAGTGCCCGTCAATTACACGTTGACTGTGCTTAACACGGGCGGGCATTCCAGCGTGCCACGTCTCGACAATGCCATTTATCAGTTGGCGACGGCCATCACCAAGGTCCAGAGGTACACGTTCCCGGTGGAATTGAACGACGTGTCGCGTCCGTTCTTTGCGCAGACCGCGAAGGTCGAGATGGCGTCACTTGCCGCCGCGATGCGGGTGATCGTCAGCAATCCGAACGACTCCGTGGCCGCGGCCACCATTTCGAAAGACCCTCGCTATGCGTCGATGCTGCGCACCAGTTGCGTGGCGACGCGACTTGGCGGTGGACACGCCGACAACGCGTTGCCGCAAACGGCAACGGCCAACATCAACTGCCGCGTCGCGCCAACATCTACCGGTGACGAGGTAAAGGCCGTCCTTGATCGCATCATTGCCGACAGCGGCGTCAAGGTCACGATGCGTGGCGGCGGTCGCGACAATGCCGGCGGGAAGCCCAGCGCCATCGACCCGACGCTGTTGGCCGCGACGCAGGCTCTCACGAAAAAAATGTTCAATGACGTGCCGGTGATTCCCACCATGTCCACCGGCGCCACCGATGGTCGGTTTTTACGCGCCGCCGGGATCCCCACCTACGGCGTGAGTGGCATCTTCTCGGCACCCGGCGAAACCAATGCGCACGGCCGCGACGAGAAGCTGCGCGTCAAGTCGTATTACGATGGACTGGCGTTTCTGTATGAATTGGTGAAGCAGGTCGCGAGCCCACCGCCAGGCAAACCGGTATCGTGAAACGTTGAGGCCCCGCCGCCACCACGCGTCGGGGCCTCAACGATTTACCCTTTCACACTCGGTTCGCTCTCGATCACGGCCTTCGCGATGTCAACCATGCGCACCGACCGGTCCTGACTGCTGCGCTGCATGATGCGATAGGCGTCTTGCTCACTGCTTCCCGTGCGGCGCATCAAGATACCTTTGGCGCGCTCGATCAGCTTCCGCGCCACAAGTTGCTCCCTGGCTTCGGCCGCTTCCCGTCTGGCTTCGAGCAACTCTCGCGCCCGCAACACGGCCATCCTGAGTGTGGCATCGAGCGCTGTTGGCGGCGTCGGTTTGGCGAGAAGCGCGACTGCCGTACTGCGCATGACGTCGGCCGACGACAACGACAGCGTGAGGTCACCGGTGATCAATACGACCGCGGTACCGGGCAAGGCACGCGCAATCGCGTCGGCGGCTTCGACACCACTCGCGCCAGGCATATGCACGTCCAGCAGTACTGCATCGGGCGTCAACTGCTGCGCACGCTCTATCGCTTCGGCGCCGCTCGCCACCTCGGCAACAACCATATGCCCGAGCGCGCCCAGCAAATCGACCAGTGTCGAGCGCGCGAGCGCATCGTCTTCGGCCACCAACACCCGAATCATCGACGGGACTTCCGTCATGACAGTTGCCCAGGTAGTGCGGGAACCCGATGTCCTGCGATGTGGGCCAGCAATTCGGCAGAGTGAATTGGCTTGCGCAACACAAACTCCGCGCCCAGCGCCTCCGCGCTGCTCACCATCGGTTCCCACCCCGTAATCACACCGATGCGCAAGGATGGCACGTGTTCACGAGCCAGCGCGACCAAATCCCAACCACTGCCGTCCGGCAGGCCGATGTCGGTCAACATGAGCTGATACGTCGACGCGGTGGCACCCGCGAGCCTCATTTGTGCCTCGCCACAGTTCGCGACGGCATCCACCGAATGCCCGTTGGCGCACAGGACGCGCCGCAGAAACTCGCGGCCGTCGTCGTGATCTTCCACCACAAGGATGTGCAGTGGCAGCGCGGTGGTTCGCTCGGCGAGCGCGACGGCTGGCACGCTTCGCTCCACCGGAAAACGGAGCGTGACCGCGGCGCCTTGCCCCGGGGACGAGACGATCGTCGCCGAGCCGCGATGGCGACGAGCAATCCCGTACACCTCGGCCAGGCCGAGTCCGGAGCCCGCCGCACCCTTGGTAGTAAAGAAGGGTTCGAACGCCCGTTCCCGGACCTCCGCATTCATTCCCGATCCGTCGTCTTCGATCACGACCAGCGCCTCGTCGTCGCACACCATGGTGCTCGCCGTGAGCGTCCCACCCTGCGGCATCGCGTCCAACGCGTTCGATACGAGGTTTAGCAGGGCCTCGCGGATTTCGCCTGGAATTCCGCGCGTCGTCACCACGGAACCGTAGGCTCGCACCACCCGCACTTCGGCGCCCCCACTCGGACGACGCTGTCGCATCGGTGCGGTCAGTTCCAATACCTCTTCCGCCATCGCCGAAAGGTCGAGCACTTCGTCGACGCCCTCGTGCAGCGGTTCCTGACGAATAAAGCGGCCGACGCGCGAGGCCGTTGCAGCGCCGGTTTCCGCCGCCTTTCGAATGCGATCTGCGTAGTCGCGAACGGCATCCGGTGACTCCGCGTGATGACGGAGCAAGTAGGCGGCGGCCATGATGGGGTTCAACGCATTGTTCACGTCGTGCATCACGCCGGCGGCGAGTTGCCCGATGGCCGCCAGGCGGCGGTCACGCGACACGGTCGCTTCGCGCGCCGCCAGCACGCGCGCCCGTTCCTCAACAATCCGCTCAATGCGATCGGCCTCCGTCATGACCCGGGATTCCAGATCGGCACTGCGCAAGGCTTCCCCGTCGAGTGTGCGCTCCAATCGTCGGCTTTCGGTGACGTCGCGATCGATCAGCACGATTCCGGTGACCCGTCCGACCGCGTCCACTATGGGCGCGGCACTGCTCTCCAGCACGCGCGGCGACTCGACGTGCCGACCACGAACTGAGAGCAGCTCGCTTCGTACGGTCGTGCCGGCGAGCGCGCGCATGGCGGGGCACTCGAGAAACGCCAGAGGTCGATCGTCCTCCAAATGACGCGGCTGGTCGCGTTCCCATAGTTCACGGACGGTGCCTGGCGGCTGCACGCCACATTCGCCGTCAGCGTTCGCGTTCGTGCGTACGATGCGACCAGACAGATCGACGACCCGGACTGTCGACGGTGACAATTGAATGATCGTCGCCAACTCGCGCACCGTGCGCTCCAAGGCAAGCGCAAGCGAGGCCGCGTCGGGCAGCACGGGCAGCGACTCGCTTTCTCTCAACGACTCGATCGCCATGAACCCGAATTGAAGTGTTGCGGACGTGCGAAGCGGCGTCGCCTCGTTGATACGAGTATCTGGTCTGTGGTACTGAAGCTTAGCGATGGTTGGGCATCGCGGTCAAACGCGAATTGATGTGCACCCGGTCGACGACCGCTGGCTCGTCGACAGCAGCGACCGGGCTTCGGCGACGCCACGTGCCGGCGATCAGCCGCACCCCGCGTTGGTACGTGACGTACGCGTATGCCCACTGGACGAGCACGACGGCGCGATTGCGGAAGCCCACCAGATACATGAGATGGACAAAGAGCCAGAGAAACCACGTGAGATATCCGCTCATGTGGAGTCTCCCGAACGCGGCGACCGCCTTGTGTCGCCCAATCGTCGCCAGGTCGCCCTTGTGGAGGTAACGAAACGGCGTGCGCGCGCCACGTTGAAGGGTGGCGAGGATCATGCGAGCCGCATGCTGACCCGTTTGATTGGCCGTGGGCGCAACCGCCGGAACCGGACGCCCATCGGGTCGCAGCAGCGTGCACAAGTCGCCCACGACGAAAACGTTTGGGTGTCCGGGAACCGAGCAATCCGGGCTCACCTTCACCCGACCGGACCGGTCGGTTTCCGCGCCCAGCATACGACCCAGTGGCGAGGCGACGTTGCCCGCTGCCCAGAACACCGTTCGCGTGGCTATGGGTTGCGCACCCACGATAACCGAGTCCGAATCGATGTGCGTCACCGGTGTCCCCAGCATGACCTCCACGCCCAGGCGTTCCAGATCCCGCTGCGCGGCGCGCGACAGGTCCTCCGGAAACGTGGGGAGAATGCGCGGGCCGGCCTCGATCAACAGTACGCGCGTGGTTCGCGTATCGATATTCCGAAAGTCTTTCGCAAGGGCCTTTCGCGCGATGTCCGGAAGGCTGCCGGCCAACTCCACACCCGTTGGACCCGCACCCACAATCACAAAAGTCAGATTGGCTGCGCGCTCGGCGAGGCTCGACGTCCGTTCGGCCCGCTCAAAGGCCATGAGGAATCGCTGACGCATGTCGTAGGCATCTTCGATACTCTTGAGCCCTGGCGCGAATTCCTCCCACTCGTCGTGACCGAAGTAGCCGTGCCGGGCGCCGGTTGCCACAATGAGAAAGTCGTACTGCAGAGTGCTCTGGTCGTCGAGCGTGACCGCTCGGCGCTCCTGATCGACGTGCTGCACTTCGGCCAGCAACACGGTCGTATTGCGTTGATGCCGCAGTCGCCAACGGATGGGTACGGTTATGTCACTGGGCGCCAGGCCGGCCGTGGCCACCTGATACAGCAGCGGCTGAAACGTGTGATGGTTCTCGCGATCGAGCAGTGTGATGCGCACCGGCGCCTTGCGAAGCTCACGAGCGGCGGCCAGTCCGGCGAAGCCACCCCCAATGATTACCACATGTGGAATTTCCATGACCCTGTTTGAGCTGAATGCCGCATTGATCTCGCTGACCGCGGTGTTCGCTTACCCTATCCCTTGTCGACTGACGCCAATGATCGCGTAGGTGAATGCTATTGGGTTCGACCCCATTTAGCGCGTCCAGACAGTAGTTTGGTTCCATGACACCTCCCGTCCGCACCACGCTCTGGCGCGTGCTCAGCATCCAGGTCATGACTCTGGCGGTGCTGTGGCTGCTCCAGTCCCGCTACGCCGGCTAAGCCGACTATGCATTGGATCAACTGGCTGGTCGTCGCGCTGTACTTGTTCTACCTCGTAGTCGATGGTCTCCGCCGATCGCGCGGTACGTCCAATCTGGAAGGCTACTTCCTGGCGGGACGGAGCCTGCCGTGGTGGGCCGTCGGATTGTCTGTCATGGCCACGCAGCTCTCGGCCGTCACGCTCATCGGCACCACCGGGCAGGGTGCGACCGACGGATTGCGTTTCGTGCAATTCTACTTTGGACTGCCGATTGCGATGGTCATTCTCGGCGTCACGCTGGTGCCGTTCCTTCACGGCGCCAAGGTCTACACCGCCTACGAGTACCTCGAACGACGGTTTGACGCCAAAACGCGAACACTTACCAGCCTGCTGTTCCTGCTGTCGCGCGGTATGTCGTGCAGCACCATCCTCGCCGCGCCCGCGGTGGTGTTTTCCGCCATCTTCGGCTGGGACCTGGCGTGGTCGGTCGCGCTTATCGGGATCCCCACCATCACGTACACCGTGTTCGGTGGGGTGCGCGCGGTGGCCTGGGCCGACGTGAAGCAGATGGTGATCGTGGTGGCGGCCCTCACGTCAGTTGTCATTGTGCTCGTCGTGCGCATGCCGATTCCGCTCGACGATGCCCTGCACATTGCCGGCGCCGCCGGTCGCTTGCAGGTGTTCGACTTTTCGTTTGATATCACGAAAACGTACACCTTCTGGTCGGGTATCATCGGCGGCACGTTTCTCATGCTGTCGTATTTCGGCACGGATCAGAGTCAGGTGCAGCGCTATCTCGCGGCGAAATCGGTGGACGAGGCTCGCAGCTCACTGTTGATGAGTGCGTACTGGAAGATCCCGCTGCAGGCATTGGTACTGCTGGTGGGCGTATTGGTCTTTCTGTTCTTTCTGTTCGAGCCGCCGCCAATGCTGTTCAATCCGGCGCACAGTGCCCAGGTGCAGGCGACGGAACCCGGCGTGTATGCGTCGCTCGAATCACGGTATGCGGCGGCGATTGCGGCACGAACGGCGGCGGCGCGTGCCGCATCGACCGCACGACACTCCGGTGATGACTTTGCGGCTCGGGCCGCGTTGGCCGGCTTCAAGGCCACCGACGCGCAGGTAACGGCCGTGCGCGCCGACGCGCTCAAGGAAGCGGCGCGCATCACCGGACAGCCTTCGCGCGATGTGAACTACATCATTCCGCGCTTTGTGCTGGGGTTCCTGCCACTCGGACTGGCGGGATTGTTCATCGCGGCCGTGCTCGGCGCTGCCATGTCCGCGATCTCCGCCGAACTCAGCTCGCTCTCCACCGCCACGGTCATCGATTTCTATCGCCGTTGGTATCGTCCTCAGGCTTCCGACGAGCACTTCCTGAATGTGTCGCGGATCGCCACTGCCGGATGGGGCGTCTTTGCCTGTGTGGTCGCGACGTATGCCGCCACACTCGGTTCACTCATCGAAGTCGTGAACCGGTTCGGATCGTTCTTCTACGGCTCGATCCTTGGTGTGTTTTTGCTGGCGATGATCCCTCGGACACGCGCCTTCGGCGCCTTCGTGGGGCTGCTATCGGGCATGGGCGCCGTTGCTGCTGTGTCGTTCGGGGCGCCGTCGGTGGCCTTCCTCTGGCACAATGTCATCGGCGCCGCCGTGGTGGTGACGGTGGGCATGCTGTTCAGCGTTGGCGCGGCCGGCCCCGCTACATCTTCGGCTGCACCGGCATCGGCGTCGCATTCACGAGATTAAGCAGAATGCGCGCCGCTCCGGGCACACCGAACGGCAACTGACGGAACAACGCGAGCGTGACGTACACATAGCGTCCTTTGCCAACCTGCGCCGTGAGAATGCCACCGCGATTCGGTGGCTCATCCGGATCGCTCATCGACAACAGCGGCGTGTACCGCGGATCAAACGTACTCGGCATGTAGGTCGCGCGTTCCTGCACCCAGTCCTTCCAATCGTCGTCCCCAAGCCTGTTTGGCGCGGAAAGCAGCGGCGACGTGGGCCGCAAGATCATCACGGGGGCATTCTCCATTGTCACGCGCGCTGCCGGGCGTGTCCACTGCATCGGATACGGCATCACGTTGAAGCGACTCATGTCCTGGGCGCCGTACTGCACAACGAGCGTGCCACCGCGGTTCGCGTAGTCCAACAGCCGCGGGTTGCGCTTGACCAGTTCCTCGCTGGACTCGTACGCGCGCGGCCCCACCATGATCGCCGTAAAGCGCGAGAGATCGGTGCTCGTCAACATCGATGGTTCAATCTTTTCGACGGCGACATCCAACTGCTCCAGCGCGTCGAGGCCCCGATCGCCAACGCCAACGATGTACCCAATCCGCGCCCGCGTCGGCAGTTGCACCTTGACAGCCGAAAGAAACATCCCTGACGCGCCGTACAGCCGTTGCGGGCTGATATGATCATACGCAACCGTGTAGTACCCAGCCGTGGACACGGCGCCATCATGGAACGCAAACGCACCCACCTGATGCCGCCCCGCCGCGAGCACGCCGCGCATTCGGAACACGACCATCATTCCAGCGCCTGCTGCCAGCTCGCGCACGCGTAGAGCTGAGTCGGCTACGAGCCCCTTCGGCAGATCCAACTTCACTGTCACCGTCGAAGTGCTGTCGTACGCCGATTGAATGTACACACGCAGGTCGCGCTCCACCGGTACACCCGCGCGAATGTATTCAAACAGGTTTTCGAGGCCAATTGTGATACCGGGAACTGCCGCCACTGGCACCTGTTGATCGCCCTTGATCGGATCAGCAAACCGATTGACCACGGTAGCAGTCGTCGACACCGTCACCCCCGCGACCTCAAAGTCCGCTCGCACAATGGTCGCTGTGCGATCTTGTTGCTGCATCTCGTCGTACGCATCGAGTGGTGTCTGAAACCAATCCTGTTGCTTGCGTCCAGACACACGCCACCATGGCGCGGTCACGTCGAACGCCACCGCCCATCGCTGCACCGTGAAGGCACTATCGGGGGCAATGACCACATTGCGCTCAGGGAATCCCCCGGCCGGCGCCGCGTAGTCACGCATCTGTGCGCCTCGAAGCGTCACGGGCAGCCGACCACGATTGAACGTGGTGATCGTCACGGGCAGCGAATCGCCGACTTTGAGTTTCGCACTTTCGCGAACGGGAAAGAGCGCCTTCGGTGCCGTCGCTTCGACCGCAAGACCGGCCGCCAGTACCAACGCGCGCTCGGTTCGCGTTTCGGTGAGTCGTACGGCCTCCCAGACTCCAGCATCGGCTTCGCCGGGGCGGCGTGCGCTCAAGCGCGGCAGCATCCCCGAACGTCCGACAAACAGCGCCGACGGCGCGGCACCGGCCGCAGAACGCACCTCACGAAACAGGCGTAACGCCGCGGCGAGGGGCGCAATGGTGGGCGTCGGGTCATCGGCGCGATACGTGTGGCGCGCGTCTGCGACGAACGCCAGCGCCGCATCAAGCCGAGGCTGAACAGCCACCGGCAGGTTGCCACGAATCGGCGCCCACGTTGTGTCGATGCCGTCAAAAATGCTCTGTTCCGCCTTCGCGCTGTCGGGCCCTGCCCGTGCCGCCTCACGGGTGATCGCATCCATGATCACCCCCTTCCGTTGCAGCACGCCAAAGCCCTGCGACTTGTGCTGCGATCGACTCTCGGCAGCGATTTCGTAGTAGCTGCGACCCAGCAGCGCGTCGTACTCGCCAACGTTCATGCGCAACGTTGCTTCCGCCGGATTCTGTCGCGCGCTCCGGTAGAACTTGAGCGGCGTCCACGGCAGACCATAGCCGGCCACCGGAAATCGAACCGTGTCGGCCGCCAGGTCATACGCTTCGCGTGCCAGCAGTCCCGACACCTGATGATGTCCATGGCCGTCGCGCGGCGTGCCGCTGAAGAACGCCACCATGACCTGCGGCCGGAACGCGCGCACCACGCGAATCACGTCTCCGAGAATCGAATCTTTGGGCCAGTGCGCATACGTTTCCTCAGCGTTTTTGCTGAAGCCGAAGTCGTAAGCGCGCGTAAAGAACTGGCGCCCGCCGTCAATGCGTCGAGCCGACAACAATTCCTGGGTCCGAATCGCGCCCAGTGCTTCGCCCAATTCGTTGCCGATGAGATTCTGTCCGCCATCACCACGCGTGAGTGAGAGATACGCGGTCTCCACGTGTCGCCCGCGGGTGAGCCACGCAATGAACTGTGTGTCCTCGTCGTCGGGATGGGCCGCCACGGTCAACACCCGCCCGGTGGTGCCGATACCATCGAGCACGGAACCGAGGGCGGCAGCGCCGCGCTCGCTGGTCACGCCTGACTGCGCCGACAGCAACGCGGGGCCGAGCAGTGCCACGGCACACACGGCCCTCGCCAACATCCGTGCGTTCACCGATGCGCCGGGTTGCCGACCGGCGTTGGCACCGCGTCGCCCGTATTCATCACCAAGGTCACAATGCGGAGCTGTTCCTCCTGATGCGCATCAGCGGCGCCCTCCGCCGGACTGGCGCGCTCCGGGCGACCCGCATAGCGCACGCCCACGGCCGCACCGGCTGACGCGCGGAGCCGCGGTTGCACATACGTCCACGCGCCCTGATTGCGCGGCTCTTCCTGCGCCCACACCACCTGTTCGACCGACGGATAGAGATCCATCACGCGCGCGATCGCTCCGTGCGGCCATGGATACAGCTCCTCGATACGCACCAGTGCGACATGCGAATTGCGCGACGTCGCCAACGCCAGATCGTAGTACAGCTTGCCCGAGCAAAACACCACGCGACGCACGTCGTCGCGGTACTGCGACGCCATCGGATCATCGATCACCGATTGAAACGTCCCGTGCGCCAAGGCATCGAGCGATGAACTGGCCTGCGGCAGGCGCAGCAGCGACTTGGGTTGCATGCACACCAGCGGGCGACGGTTTGTTTGCAGGGCCTGACGTCGCAGCAGGTGAAAGAACTGCGCCGGTGTGCTGCAATAGGCGACGGTCATGTTGTCTTCGGCGCACAATTGCAGGAAGCGCTCCAGTCGCGCGCTGGAGTGCTCCGGGCCCTGTCCTTCGTACCCGTGCGGCAACAGCAACACGAGGCCACTGTCCTGACCCCACTTGGCGCGATCGGCCACCATGAACTGATCGATGATCGGCTGCGCCACGTTTACGAAGTCGCCGAACTGCGCTTCCCACAGGGTCAGCACATCGGTGGCCACGGTGCTGAAACCGTATTCAAAGCCCAGCACCGCCGTCTCGGACAGCGCCGAGTTATAGATCTCGAACACTCCCGATCTTCCCGGGAGATGCGCCAATGGCGCGTACTTGCGCCCATTTTCGCTGTCGTTGAGGACCGCATGACGATGCGAAAAGGTCCCTCGCTCGACGTCCTGGCCACTCATGCGAATCGACACACCATCGAGCAGCAGCGACCCGAATGCCAGCGCCTCCGCATGACCCCAGTCGATGCCGCCGGCGGCGCCCATCGCATCACGACGACGCTCCAGTGTTTTGGCGAGTCGCGGATGCGGCGTGAAATCGGCGGGATAAGTGAGCAGCGATTCGTTGATCAGCTGCAGCCGTCCCGCCGCAACGGCCGTGGGTACCGGTTTCGGCGTCGGTGACGGCTCGGCTGGCCACGGCGCGTGATGCTCGCTGCCCAGCAGCGATGCCTTGAACAACGCGTGAATCGCGGCGTAGCGCCCGGACACCGACTTCTCGACGGCGTTGGAGTCGTCTGCCGTCATCACGCCTTCCGCGACCAGCCGATTGGCCCACGCCTGTGCGACCGTGGGATGCTGTTTGATCAACGCGTACCGTGTGGGCTGTGTAAACGACGGCTCGTCGCCCTCGTTGTGGCCGTGTCGGCGATACCCCACCAGGTCGATCACCACATCCTTCCGGAATCTGGCCCGATACGCGCAGGCCAGCCGCACCGCCGTGACGCACGCCTGGGCATCATCGCCGTTCACATGGAAGATCGGAATCTCGAATCCCTTGGCCAGGTCGGACGCGTAGTATGTCGAACGGGCATCGGCAGGATCGGTGGTGAATCCCACCTGATTGTTCACGATAATGTGAATCGTGCCGCCGGTGCGGTAGGCATTCAGTCGCGAAATGTTGAGCGTCTCCGCCACGATGCCTTCACCGGGAAACGCGGC
>JANOKE010001118.1:0-4733 GCA_031419135.1 Gemmatimonadaceae bacterium | reverse complement strand
GTGGCGGCGAATGCGCCCATTCAGGGATCGGCGGCCGACCTCATCAAAATCGCCATGATCCGCATTCAACGCTCGTTGGAGCATCAGCGGCTTTCTTCGCGCATGCTGCTCCAGGTACACGACGAGCTGGTATTCGAGGTGGCGCCGTCTGAGGAAACGACGC
This sequence comes from Gemmatimonadaceae bacterium, assembly GCA_031419135.1. Classification (GTDB taxonomy): domain Bacteria; phylum Gemmatimonadota; class Gemmatimonadetes; order Gemmatimonadales; family Gemmatimonadaceae; genus Gemmatimonas. The sequence continues at coordinate 4,570 of JANOKE010001118.1, read as the reverse complement.
TGCGGGCCCTCGTGAAGCAGGAGATGGAGGGTGCGGTCACACTGCAGGTGCCGCTGTTGGTGGAAATGGGTGTAGGTCGAGACTGGGTCTCCGCCAAGAGCTGATCATTATCGGGGCGAGGCCGTCTGTTGCGTTTTGCACGGAATCCCGATGGGTGCGAGACATCACGCTTTCGTGAAAGCAAACAAGTGAAGGCGTAATCCGTTGTCAATTAATGAGTTAACAGAATCAGTTCCCGGCGGCATCAGCGTTGCCTAGAAAACTCCTCAGTGGCGGGGTCGGTGCTCCGCCGGTCGGCACATCCGATCTCGTTTTGTCTGAGCTTTCGACCGAGAAATCCGCATGTCCAAATCGCGTCAGGCGAGAGGGTTCACCCTCATAGAACTGTTGATTGTGGTGGTGATCATTGGGATTCTTGCTGCGATCGCGATTCCGAAATTTCAGGATACCAAGGGCAAGGGTTTCGCCGCCTCGCTCAAGAGTGACCTGCGTAACCTGTCGTCGGCGCAGGAAGACTACTTCTACTACAACGAGACCTACGCCACGAGCGCCGCGTCGCTGGCGGCGAATCTGAACTCATCGAGGGGCGTGGTGCTAACGATCACCGAGGGAAATGGTCGTGGGTGGTCGGCCACCGCGACACACCCCTTGGCGGCGCCGATCATTTGTGCGGTCTACTACGGACAGGCGGCGCCGGTGAGCCCCGCCACTGCAGAAGGGCAGGTGGCCTGTCAGTAGCACGCCCCCGACTGACAGCCATCTGTTTGAACGCCGACCCGGACTCGGGCCGGCGTTCAACGTACAGGGGTGTATTTCCCCATGCCCCGGTTAGTATGTGTGCGATGCCTGACCTGCCACCCATCGTCGACGATCCTGATCACGCGCGTCGCCGCGTCCGCCTTCGTGCGGCCAATCAAGCCTCCGGTGCCCGCGAGTTTCCCAAGCGTCGCGATGGCATGATCCACGCGATGGACGGTGGTCTCTGGCTCCATCGTCATGTCTGGCTCGGTCGCCCGATGGTGCATTTGGTGAGCACCGATCAGACGCGTCTGCTCGCCTATGGCGCGACGCTTGGTATTCCCCCGCATCGCCTGCAGTACAAGCCACTGCGCGACCCGCGAACGACCGTGCGGCGTGACGCCTGGCATTGGGACCTTGGCGGACCGGGGTACCCGGAAAGAGAGTAGGAAGTCGGAAGTAGGAAGTAGGAAGTACTGTTTACCTAAGTACTGAGTACTTAAAGAGAGTACTGAGTACTCTGTTTCCCGTACTTCCGACTTCCGACTTCCTACTTCCTACTCAGTATCTCCAACCTCCCCGCCTCGGCCTGCAACCAATCGGCATCAGCCAGCAGGGATCTTTGCAGCACTGGCTCGCGACGAAACCGACGATAGGCGCGCGCGCGCGATACCACGCGCCGCACGCGATCACCGTAGCGCCAATCGATGCTGGCGGAAGGGATCAGCGTGATAAGAAATCCCAGTGCCCACCACGGGCCGAACGCAATCCCCACGGCTGTCGTGAGCACGAGGTACGAAGCCATCACCATCACCAACCCCACGATAAACGTGCGCATGGGCGGTTCATCGAGCGCCTGCACGTTGCGAAGCGCCAGATACCGCGTGATGCGAATCGGAACGACGTGCGTCAGTCGCCCCCACAGACTGATTGGTACCAGTACCGCCGCGATAGCCGCCTCCCGCACCACGAAGCGTGCGCCGAGCGATGCGGACAGATCGATTGTCAGGTCGTGCACATCAAGGCGCGCGCCGGCGAGCGCCTCGCGAAATGCCCGTAAGCGCCGTTCGAAGGCATCAACGCGAGCCGTCACGGTCACGTCAGCCAAGGCCCGCAGTGTTTCCTGCGCCCGTTCGATGCGACGGACTGTGGACATCGTGCGCGCCAGGGGAGGGGCTCCTTCGTCGACGCTGGTTTCCGGCTCCACCAATGCCACCAGCGTTTCGGAAAGCAATTGAATGCGCTCCGCGTCGGCTCGACTCTCGAAGTTCAGCGTGACAGTGCGCAACCGCTGCTCAATCAACGCGGTCAGTGTGGCCACGGTTGACGGACTGCTGCCAAGTGCGTCCACGTCGATAGGTTCTCCAACCAACAACCGTATGCGCGTCCGCGGTTCCGCCTTACGCTCGAACAAAAGGCCCACCGGGACGATCCGGATGCCGCGGACGCCGCGTTCGTCGCGCGCCATCAACGCCATCCGCGCGAGACCCGTGCGGATGGGCGCCAGGAAGGGTTCGTCGTGTGTCTTGCCTTCGGGAAACACCACGATGCACGATTGTTCGCTCAGCGCATCGGCGACGGCGGCAAACGATGCCGCGTTGCGGGTTGCATCGGGCGCGGCGTCAGCCAGTGTTACGTCGCCAGGCGAAGACCGTTCATCCGCCGATCGACGCAGTGGCACCACGCCGACCGTGCGGAGGAATCGCGCAGCGATTGGATTCCCGAACAGCGTCGCCTTGGCCGTGAATCGAACGCGCCGAGGCGACGCCCAGGCCACGACCATCGCGTCGGTGAGTGAATTCGGATGATTCGCCGCCAGGAAGACCGGCCCCTCACGCGGAATGCGCTCCAGATTGGCGATGCTGAGTGATCGATAGTACCAGTGCAACGCGATACCGACGATCGGCTTAAGCGCTTCGTACAGCACGCGGATGTTGACGGTGAGTGAGAAAGGTGTCAGCGCGCAAGCGTCTTGGTTGTCGCGTCGGCGGCACGGGCCGCCCGCTCACCTTCAGGCACGTTCACGAAGGCCAGCACAACTCCACCCACAACGAAGAACGCGATCACCCACAGAATGGCCACTCGGCTGCTGCCACTCTGTCCCACGGCCACGGCAAAGACCAGCGGACCCAGAATGCCGCCGAACTTTTCGAACACTGAGTAGAAGCCAAAAAACTCCCCACTCTTGTGCTTCGGAATCATGTTCGCGAAGAGCGATCGACTGAGCGCCTGCGTTCCGCCTTGCACCAATCCGACCAGGCAGGCAAGGATGTAAAACTCGCGGGTGGTGGTGATCCCGTACGCGAAAATGCAGATTCCCGTGTAAACCAGGAGTCCCAGAAAGATCGACCGCTTCGTACCCAACTTGCCGGCCAGCGCGCCAAAGCCAAACGCGAAGGGGATCCCGATGAACTGTACCAGCAAAATGGCCGTAATCAGGTCCTTCTGTTCAATCCCGATTTCGGAACCAAAGGCTGCCGCCATCTTCACGATGGTCTGAATACCATCGTTGTAAATGGTGAACGCCAGCATGGCGAGCGCGGCCTGCTTGTAGCTGCGCAGCTCGCGAAGGGTCTCGCCCAGTCGCGTGAACGCCACGCGGAGCGGATTGGCGCTCGTGGTCTCGTCGGCTTCGATCGTGCGCGGTGGCTCCGGAACACGTCGCAAAACCGGAATGGAAAACAGCAGCCACCACACGCCAACCGAAAGAAACGCCAGACGAGAGGGAAGGGTCGCCTGTGAAGGCGTGAGCCCGTCGCCCGACGGCAATCCGAACGCGCCCGGGTTGGTGATCCACGCGAGGTTGAGTGCCAACAGCAAACCGCCACCGATGTACCCCAAGGCGTAGCCTGCAGTCGAGACGCGATCCATCTCGTCTTCGGTTGCGATGTGCGGCAGCAGCGACTCGTAAAACGTCATGCTGCCGGTCGCACCAGCCATCGAGAGCACTAACAGGATGCAGGCAAACAGCAGCTGGCCGTGCTGTATGAGGAACATGAGTGCCGTGGCAGTCACGCCCAACAGCATGAAGCCGACGAGAAAGCGCTTCTTGGCCGCCTTATAGTCGGCCACAGCGCCCAGAATCGGTGCCAGCACCGCGATGAAGACCGCGGCAACCGTGTTCGCGACGCCGAGTGCCTGTGTTCCTTGCGCTGGAGTCATACCGTCGGCCGCGACCTTTAGAAAGAAGAGCGGGAAGACGGCGGTGGAAATCACGGTTTGCATCGACGAGACGGCCCAGTCATACATGGCCCAGGCGCGCAACTCGGGGCGATGCAGCCCAAGCGTGTTCAGAATGCCACGGGGAGCCGATTCGCCAAAGGCCATGGGACGTCTCGTTTTGGAAGGGGAACTGCGGCAGATTAGTGTCTGTGTCGAACTCGCATTTGTCCACCACGTCACGCGACGTAGTTCGGTCCGCCGGCCAGCGGATCATGCTGCTCGTGCTGAGTGTGTTCCTCAGTGCGCTGGCCTGCGAGCGCGGCCCTGCGCCCGGGGTTCCAGACTCCGCACAGGCCACGCCCGTGAACGGTACGGAAACTCCGCCCTCGACGGAACTCGCCGCCAGTGGCTGGAACGTCGAGGCTGGGTCGTACGTGGTGCTGCCAACGGTCGATGGCGGAATGACGGCCGGCTCGTTGCTGCGACCGGAAGCGACGGAACTTACCGTCGGCGATACCGTGGGGCTCAACGCCGCACTCGGTGATCAACGGCTGGAGCTGTTCGCTCGCGGTGGGATCGTAGGGACCGCTCGGCTGCGCGTCGATGCAGCCCCAAAGATCGAACTGGGATGCACCGCGTGGCCGGTGGCACGTCTGACCTTGGTCGAGGG
>JANOKE010001117.1:0-4738 GCA_031419135.1 Gemmatimonadaceae bacterium | reverse complement strand
CGGCAATTCATGCGTGACGTGCCGAGCAAAACCGCCGAGTCGGACGCGCTGAGCAAGGATCTCATCAAGCGCGGCTTCAAGTTTGTGGGGTCGACGATTTGCTACGCGTACATGCAGGCCACCGGCATGGTGAACGATCATTTGGTGAGCTGTCCGCAGTACGAAGCATGCCTCAAGCTCCGATAGCGAAATGGGCGGATTCGGCTGCTTTTGCGACGAAATGAGGGATGTCGGCAGGCTGGTAGGCCAGCCGATACGCCCAGTGCCCGAATGACCCATCGGCGTTGACCGCGCTCACCCAGCGTTTGGCAGCCGCCTTTTTCACATCGGCCACCGGGTCGAAGCCCTTGGTTTCAAGGATGAGAAAGCGATCGGCCGCGCCAGCCAGCCGAACGATGAAGTCGGGCAGATATTCGTGGCGATCTCCGTCATGTTCGTAGGGGATACCAAAGCCCAGGCCGGCATTCTTGACCCACGCGGCCACGTGACGACTTCCATCCAGATACTGGCCCGCCTGCTGCTCCCACCGCTTTGTGTCAGCCACCAGGTAGTTCACGTGACTCTTCACCGTGTCACGCACGTCGCGACCCGTCCAAAAGGATACCTGTGACGTACTGCCGGGTTCGCGACGTGATTCGTATCGCGGCACCTCCGGCGCCTCGCCGGCCGACACATCGGGCTTGAGACTGCCGAGTATGCGCTCCATCAACTGTGCATAGTAGGGGTCGACGAAGGCCACACGCACATCCTTGGGATCGCCAATGATCCGCACCTTAGTGTCGACATATCGCTGCACAATGCGCGCCAGTTGCGGAAACAGCACATGCGCTGGCACCGCCGACTGCCATTCGTCGATGTATCGCCGAGTGAGGACCTCGGCCACCTTGAACACGTGCTGTTGCACCGTGCGCGTTGCCAGATACGGCTCAAGAGCCAACTCCATGGTGCGACTTGGCGCGATCGCTTTGGTGCGCCCACGGGAGTCTGTCAGCACCCCTGCCATGTACACGTTGGGCGGAATGGTCGCCGGATCCACCACCAGTTCGGGAATCGTCTCCCAGTCAACCGCTACCCGATTGCGCACCGCCTGCGTGTACCCTTCCACGCGGGGAAAGTGAATTTCGAATTCTGAGCGCTCAACCAAAGCCCGTACATGTCGACGCGTGCTTGGAGCGGGGGCCGTTGACGTGCTGGCCTTGAACGGAATGATCTCGAATGGCACGCCCAGCACCTGCGCGACTTCCTCGGCGAAACGCGCACCGGTGTCGGATTCCACCACATCGTACGACGCGCGTCGAAGCGCGCGACCGACTACCTGCTCGCACAGCAACTGGCTCTGAAATGGTCGCAGGCCAACCACGTGCGTGACCGTGTTCGCATCCCACCCCTCGGTGAGCATCCCCACGCTCACGATGCAGCGCACGTCGCGTCCCGGGGGGTGCAGCGGCCGCTCCAGTTTGGCGGCGAGCAGTTCGAAGTCTGGTGGATAGATGGGCCGAGTCTGCGAGTCACGCGGCCAATCGCGCTTGCCAACGGTGTCGAGCGTGAAACGCATCCAGCGCGCGAGATCCCCCTGTGATCCGCCAGCCGACTCGCCGCTGTCGGTCTCACTGATGACTTTCGAGTCCACCCGAATGGTGTACCCGTTTTGGTCGCTGTTGCGCAGCGACGGCACGTCGAATGGCGGTACCTCCAGCGATGACCAGCCTTCGGCAATCCACTCGTAGGTGGCCTTGGCCAGCTTCGTATCGCGGCACACCACAATCAGCACTGGCGGGCGCGTCTCTTCCGTTGCAGCCCACTCGGTACGCTGACGTTCCCAGTCCTGCGCGATCATGGCCAGCGGCGCATGCGTCCACTTGAGAATGGCCTCGGCCTTGGGGCTGCCGCGCTTGCCGCCGCGTTCAGCGGGCGTGAGGCAGCTCATGATCCAGCGCCACAGGTTGTGATACTTGGGACGCTCGTCACCGGTGTTATCACGCACGGCCAGTTGCGGCACCTTCACCAACCCCGACTCGATGGCGTCGGTGAGACCGAAATCACTCACCAGCCATGGGAATGGACGACCGGAGTCGCGCCCCATACGGCTCAGGAAGTACGGCGTGGCCGACAAGTCAACACACAGGTTGATGCCGCGCAGTGCGTGTACACGATCGAGTCCTTCAATCCAAACCGTGGCTTCCTTGGCGTACGCTTCATCCTGTTCGTCATCACCAAACAGGTCGACGCTGTCCGACTCGTCGTCATCGCGGCGAATGCGATAGGCGTGATGCGCCTCGTCGTTGAGCACCAGAATGTTCTGCTTGCCACGCGCTCGTCCCAGCACACGCGCCACGATACTGGCGTCGCTTTCCATGTAGCGCGTCCACTTCACCAGCGCGCTCACTCGCTCACTGCTGCCTGAGGTGGACGGCGGCTCAATCTCCTCGATTTCGCCGCTCGCGGCCAATCGCGTGTAGTCGGCGATGGTGAGATAGCGTTCGCCGCGCGCCACCGTGCTCTTATCACCGATGAACACCCGCTCCGTGCGCGTGACCGCTTGCCCGATTTTCGTGACGCGACTGGTGTCGCCGCCAACGCCCTGCGTGCGCGGTTCGAACACATGCCAGTTGGTGACCATCACGCGGCCTTGCGCCAGCCGAGGCATGAGATGCGGCGGCACCAGATCGCGTGTGCGGTACAGGGAACCTTCACCGCCATCGACATCGAGCTCACGCAACCGATCGCGGATAGTGACATTGGGACAGACAATCAGGACCATGTCCGAGAAGCGTGCATCGGTACGATTCACCACCTTGTTCAGAATCGACCACGCGGTGAGCATCCCCATCACGGTGGTCTTGCCTGAGCCCGTGGCCATCTTGCAGGCGTAACGCAGAAACGCCAGCGCACCAGCGGCGCGCTGTTCGTCGCTGGGCTCGTCTGTTGGAATGGTGAGACCTTGCCGCAGGTCAGGTCGTGCCTCGACCAGGAAGATCACAGTTTCGACGGCTTCCACCTGTGCGAAGAACAACGCCTGCTGTCGCCCGTCGCGACGCCAATGCGACAAGAGATCCAGCGTGGTCGCACTGGCGTTTGGATAGCCCGCAGCGCGCCACTCCGCTACTCGCTGTCGAATGCGATTGACCAGCACCAGTTCCCACGCCCGATCGTACTCGGCCAGCCTGGCGAGCGTGCCGTCGGACAGGTCCCAAGTCAGTTCACCATCGCGCGGTTGAAAGACGAACGCGGGGCGACGACGGTCGCGCACGACCGGCACCGCGCCCTCTGGTATGAACCAGTGGCGATCGGGCTCGGTGTACGGCGAGCAGAGGATGGGGCTGGGGACTTCGAAGCTCATTTCACGCGTGGCGGATCATCTCAAGAAGTCGCGCTACTGCCGTCTCATCCAGCTGCCGGACATTGAGGATTCGCCGTAGCAATGGCATTGATGCGGCGACGTCCGCGTGCTGGTCTGCATGTGCCGGAATGCGACCCCTCTGAACGGTCGCGACATCCAACAACCGCTGCCGTTCGTTGTCGCCCTTAAGTTCTAGTGCTTCAATCAACCGAGACAGAACCCCGTTTTGCGGTGGCGCGAGCAGCCCCCGTTCGATCTTGCTCAGGTTTCCAGGCGTCATACCAGACCGGATCGCGCAGTCACGAAGCGTGAGTCGAAGCTCAGCGCGCCGCGCCGTGACGAGTTCTCCAAACGCGTGCTGCATCTCGGTAGTCCATCCCCGCGGGGGCTCATCGGGTGTTCCTGCCACCGGCCTTTGCGTCGGGTCGCCACTCCGAACCGTTCCATCCAACAGGCAGGCGCCTGTGAACACATCTTGGCACGCGACGTTCTATCTGGCAATCAACGGATCAATGAGGGACGATATCGCCGCCTTAAGCTTTCGGCTTTGGCTTCTCGTTGGCTTGCCGGGAATAACGGCATGCGAGACGTTTTCGGGAAGTGGATCGTGTTGCGGCGGAACGCCGGCGTCGATCGCCGCGCCGCAAGGAAAAATCGCGAGCCACTTTTCCGGAAAGCGTTGACGCGACTCTATCAGTAGTGCCAGCCCCGCAACATCAATCGAAATATTAACCGAAGCGAATGCCGCAGATGTTGGGTGTCCCTCATCGTCGCGCTGATTCCAGGCAATAGCGCGCCTGAGGTCTTCGAGAGGCGATACCGGACCGCTCGGCGGCGTCGCCATCACGTGCGGGAACGCGCCGCGCCGCGTTCGAAGAACTTTGGCAGCTCCGCCAGGACTTCAGATAGTTCGGCGCGCGGTATCTCAGTCATTCGAAGGATGCGACCTGCGCGACTCTCTGTGGAAAACAGCAGTGAAAATGCATCGACGTCACCGCTGTGGATCATGCACTCGAAATGACGCACCGTTCTCCCTCTGAAATTCCACTCGACTAGGAGGTCTCCGCCGTCAACATAGGTGACCACTGTTACCGGGACATCGCCGCCCGCCTTCCTCGCGCGGTCCGTCGCGTAGGCGTCCAGCATGCGCGCGACATCGAAGGCCCTTCGGGACGGACGCTCTGCCGCCGGCAGGGCAGCGAGTTCGTTCACTCGCCGCGCGAATGAGTATGCTCCCTTGCGACGCAGGACATCGCTCGACCCGAGCAGGCCCGCCCATGACTCGCGGGTTGATGTCGAAATCTGCCTCGTCAGATAGTCGACACGGAACGGTGCCGGCGGAACAGAAGCAATGGATCGGATCGCAAGAAACACATCGGCAACCCTTCGCTGCCATTG
>JANOKE010001116.1:0-2297 GCA_031419135.1 Gemmatimonadaceae bacterium | reverse complement strand
TTCGCGGACTCCGGGACGTCATGCGTGTGGACCTTGCGCTCCACTTGCTCGCTCGTGCGCCACGACCGCCGCTCGCGGCGCGGCGTGGGTGACGCCGACTCGGCCTGCTCGATCTCCTGCGTGAGCACCGCATCCGCCCTGGCCTCGGACTCGGGATCTACGTCCGCGTGCGGTGCCTGCTTCAGGAGCTCTTCCAACAGCAGGGCCAGTTGCTCCGCGTTCGTGCGCTCCGAGCGTTTGCCGATGCCCGCCATGCGGAGTTTCGCCACGAGGAGTTCCAACGCACTGCTCTGCTGCAGCACCGCCGCGAGCGCGGCGAGCGCATATTCAATCGCCTCCGCATGTCGACCGTCCTGCGCGAGATCTGTCACGGCGCTGCGGACTTGGGCGAGCGCGACGCCGCCCGTCGTCTTCGGCAGCGTCGTCCCGGTCGATGCGTTGTCGCGATGCGCGAAGGCCGTGGGCGTGGTCATCGCGGCGGCACGCGCGTGGGCTTCACCCCGTGCGCGCGCCAAAGACGCGCGATCGTCGCATGATGATGCCCCGTAACCTGCGCCATGAGCCGCGTGCTCCAGTGCGTGCCCGAGGGTGGCGTGGTGTGCAGGGTGCGAGCGATAATGGCGGCGGCGTCCGCGATCGTGATGTGTTTCGGGCGACCCGAACGGGGCCGGTCCGTCACGAGGGCGCTGAGGCCGTCGGACTCATAGCGGTCGAGCCACAAGGTCACCGTCGGTCGCGAGACGCCGAAACGCGCGCACATCACACTGCCGGACACCCCGTCCGCCGACGCGAGGACGATCTGCGCCCGTTGCACAACGCGGGGCGCCCTGGTCCGCGACCGGATCAGTCGCTGCAGGCGGGGCCGATCGCCGTGATGCAAGCGCACCGTGCGAATGGGAAGTGGCATGGCATACAGGATACCATGCGCGCGCCGATTACGCAAGAGACTTAAGCGACACTCTTTGGAATATGTGAAGGTTGTGCGGCGTGGCGCGCGCGCATGGCCCTGGCGCGCGCGCTGAGGACACTCGTGTCTACGAGGACCGTGCGGTCGCGCGGCTCTCACGCGCGTGCTCGCGCGCGTGTTCCCGCGCGAGCGGCGCACGATACCATCGTTGCTGACGACGGGCATGCCGGAGATCGAGTCCCTCGAGCATGAGCGTCAACTCGCCCGAGTCCACTTCCACGTGCAGCTGTCCCGCCCGCGGTTCCACGGGAATTCTGAACGTCCCAAGTTCAAGACGTTTGTAAAAAAGTACGTATCCGGTGCGGTCCCACGCCAAAATCTTTATCCGGTCTCGGCGCCGATTGAGGAACACAAAGAGATGCCCGCTCATGGGGTCCGTGCCGATCACGCTCCGCGTGAGCGCGGACAATCCATCAAAGCCGCGGCGCAGGTCACAGGGCGCCGCGGCCACGTAGATCCGCACCGCCGCCGACAGTGTGAACATCTCAGCCGTGACTCTCGAGCGCCGCCAGCACTGCGCGCAACTCCTCCGGCGCCACGCCGCGCGGCACGCGGATCACGCGAATCTCGATCGGGGCCACCGCACCGGTCTCGACCCGATCCCGCAGCACGCGCACGGGATGGAACTGCACCGGTCCGCGATCACTCACCGGGCGGCGTACGCCCGCTGTCGTGATCCGATAGTAGAGCCGGTGCACCGGGATCCCGTATCGGCGGGCGAACGCGGCGCGCGACTCGCCACTCCGGCGCCACGCCGCGACCATCCGCCTCCCCTCGGCCTCGCTCCAGACCCGCTGCTTCGCGATCCGCTGCACCTCTCCGTCCCCCTTGTACATCGCTCCCTCCTCTCGCTCGCAGTGAATACCGCCGAACGAGAGAACGATCGCTACCGCACACCGCTACGGAAACATGGGAAATCCGGACGGATACTATCGCGTGCTGCTCACCCGCGGGCGAGACGGGACGGTGGTGTTTGTTCCGCCTTTGCCAGAGTTGAGCGAGACGTACGGGTATTTGGTGGCTGCCGGGATGCTGGAGCTCAAGTGAACGCGAATCACTTCTCCGATACGCATTCGCTTGGAGCCAACAGCATCGGTGCGGACGCCGTGGATGATGCCGAGAGAGAATTCGAAATCGTCCTGAAGGCATGTAGCGCCATACCGCCCGCGCGAGGCAAGTATCTGGAGCCCGACTATGTCTCGAACGTGCTTCTCACGGTGCTTGACTATCAGCTGACCAACGTCATTGTGGCGCGGGCATACGAACACTACAAGCGAAATCATTGGGAGAATATTCGTACGCTCAGTGCGCTGCGGCAGCATCTCGATTC
>JANOKE010001115.1:0-1134 GCA_031419135.1 Gemmatimonadaceae bacterium | reverse complement strand
GCGTACTCGACGGCCTCCTCGTGGAACGGGTCGGCCCGCCCCCTGAGCTGTCCCTTGCGCGCCTCATAGGCAACGCGCGCCAGGCAAAGCAATACGACGCGTACCACAACACCACCATGGAAGGGTACCGCATCACGAAGGAAGTATCCGACGCCGTGCAAGGCTACAGCCGAGCCTTCGACATGGTCATCGATCGGGCGCGGACGCCGACCGCGCCGCCGATCGACGAAACACTGATCCTCGACCTGTACGTCGAGCTCTTTCGGCCGTCGGTGGACGCGGGAATCGTGACCGAGGTTGACCTCCGCGGTTGGAGAACCATCAACGTCGGTCTCGCCGGTGGCTGGCGCCACTCGCCGCCCGCGCACGGAAAGATCCCAAGCCTGATCGCCGGGTTAGTGGAGTTCGCGGCGAAATCCGAGCTCCGCCCACTGACGCGCGCGGTGCTCACACATCTGGAGTTCGTCACCATCCACCCGTTCCTCGACGGGAACGGCCGACTCGGACGTCTGCTGATGAACTGCGCGCTCCTCGGCGCGGGCTACCCGTGGGTGACCATCCGATCAGACGAGAAGCTGCCCTACTTTCAAGCGCTCGAGCGCGCGCAGGTCGACGGTGACATACAGACGCTCGGGGAGTTCCTCGCCTTGCACATCAAGCAAGCTGTGGACACCCTCCCACGTGACTACGCCCCGAAGGACTTCAATCGCGCATCGACAACACGGAAATAGCGCTCAGACAGCTGTGCCGGCATGCAGGCGCTCGACAGGACGCCGTGAAGATTCGATCGCACTTTGCCGGCCAGTAGCTCAACGAGCTCCTCCCCCACGCGCCTGTTGCCCTTCCAGCGTTCGGCGATGCTGGCGATGTCGCGAGGGCGAATGTTGTTTCGCGTGCCGTTGACTGGTATCGCGAAGTCATCGTCGGGAATGGACACCGTTGTGTTGAGCAAGTCGTACAACGGTGCGTACTCGATGGCTCTGACTATTGGAGGTGCACCCAGTGCGCCTGATCGAATCAGGCGTACCGCGGAAATGTTCTTCGCGTGCAGGTCGCCATTTCCAACCATCCACGAGAAGGCGACGTGCTCGAGCAGGCGCCAAATCCCGTGTGATGCCAGTTCGACGGACAAGC
>JANOKE010001114.1:0-4811 GCA_031419135.1 Gemmatimonadaceae bacterium | reverse complement strand
CCACTGGTTCGCTCAGCCGCCGGTGTTGGGACCATATCGGGCAACGTGCTCAACGCCACCACGGGGCTGCCCATCGTGGGGGTCGCCAATCTGGAACTGTACACGGGTGCCAACTCGACCACCGGTTCACCGATTGCAATTTTTACCGCCACGCAAGCGTTTTATCAGTTCAGTGCGATCGCGGGAACGTACACCCTGGTCGCACGGGCAACGAACTTCAGTACCTCCAGCCGCACCGTGGTTTCACCTGGTGCCAACCTGACCGTTGGGGGTCAGAATATTTTCATCGCGCCCACGGCGAGCGCGGGTTCGTTGCGTATCGTACTGTCGTGGGGCGCAACGCCGTCCGATCTCGACTCGCATCTCACAGGGCCGGGCCCCAATCAGTCCACGTTCTGGATCTTTTATGCGCAGCCCGGTTCGTGCACCGTTACGCCGTTTTCCTGTCTGGACGTCGACCAGGTGGACGGGAACGGGCCGGAAACACTCACGATCGCGCAGCGCCTGACTGGTCGTTATGTGTACTCAGTGCACAACTACTCCGCTGGCATGAACAGCGCGGGGGATCCCGGATTGTCCCGGTCCAGCGCACGGGTGGATGTGTACGGGTCCACCGGTCTGGTGCGCAGCTATTCTGTGCCCGCGCAGCCCGGCACGTTGTGGACGGTGTTCGATTGGGACGGCACGACGTTCCGCACCATCAACACGGTGAGTGGTGCCGCGCCCCCGGGAACCTCAGCGCCATTCAGCGGACTGCTCACTGAGCCGCTGCCGTGGAGGATCAAGAAAGCCCGGCGCTGATACGGAGCTTTTGATCCCTGATTTGCGTGAGTTTACCTACGTCGACGACAAGGAGCCCAGCGCGACCGAGAGGGAGAGATGCAGGAAACGGGGAATTGCGGTTAAGGGCGGAGGCGAGCGTGAGCGCGTGCGCGATACATTGTTGGAGCGGCGCCAGGTCGGCCAACCAATGCGCGTAGCCGGTCCAACGCAGTCACTCTCCGGCCGTCCGCGATTCGAACCAACGCCATGCCCGCTTCTGCACTCACGTTGCGCCTCGGCGGCGCGATCTGCGCCGTGGCGGCGCTCATTGTCACTGGCGTCGCCGCTGTAGCGCTGGACGCGCTCGCGCCTGGTGCTGGTCCCCTCGTCCAGCCATTGAGTTCTTTCGCGCACACCGACTACGCTTGGCTCTGGCACCTCACGGTCGGCGCCGGTGCGGCCGGACTCCTCGTCCTCGCGGGGACGCTCCGCCGCCGCGCGACGTCGCCGGCATTCACCATTGGCCTCGCCGCCGCGGGCATAGGTCTCGCGGCGGCCGGGGCGTGCTCCGCCGATCCATGGTTTCCGTGGGAGCGGTCACCGACGCTCGGCGGTGGCCTGCACCTCGGGGCGGTGGCGCTCGTCATCGTCGCGTTGAGCGTCGCGATCGCGGTCCGGTCGCGCAGCCTGCCCCTGCACAGGGGTGGGCAGTGGTGCCGCGTCGGTGAGGTGGCGTATTGGGGTGCGGTATGGGGCGGAGTGGCGTATCTCGGTGCCGGGGCAGCGGCAGGTCGCCCGCCGCATTTGTTCGGGCTGTGGGAGCGCTTGGTGCTGGGCAGCGCGTGGGCATGGAGCGGCCTCCTTGCCGCGGATGCGCTGCGGCTCCATGCCGATGACCCAAGTCGTGCGCCAGCGCCCTCCGGCTAGCGAGCGAATCGTTGCAGCTGACGAAGGCGCGCAGACGCCGCGCTGCGTTCCGTTTCCACATCGGTCTGTGCGGTAGCTTTTCCTGCAGGCTCGTTAGCCGATCGTTAGCCGATCGTTAGCCGTCCCATGCAGACATATTTTGATCGACTCGATGCAGCCGCACGAACCGGATCGCACATATCGCTTGAGCGTGTCAATGCGCGCACAACTACCGGCGGGCATTGACGCTGACGCGCTTGAGCGACTCTTGCAGCGCTTTCCCGAAGGGACTCGCGCGTCACACTTTGACATGTTCGCGGGCAAGCCAGATCCACCGACAGGCGATGCGTCCGCCGGGGACGTCCGCACGCTCACGCGGATATCCGATCCAGTCCTTCAGCGATTACTCGAGGAGTGTTGGCAGCCGTATTGGGCCACTCAACCTACCGAAATGCTCGAGAGGGAAATCGCGGGGCCACCGGGACGAGATCTCGCCTTGCGACGCCGACGCGGTGAGCAATGTGGCTGAGCGCGTCTCACTGGCCCGCTAACGGAGCGTTGCTGCCGGCAGCGCCAGTCGGAATGCGTGCTACGCGCGAAATTTCATGACAGCGCTGTAGCTGAACGCAAATCGTTAGACACACGAACAGACGTCAGGTACGTTCAGGGGGACTACACTGGAGGAAAGCATGCCCGCCGCTACGAACGTCATTCACTGCGATCCGGAAATTTTCAGCGGCGAACCTGTATTCGTCGGTACTCGCGTGCCACTGCAAAATCTGATCGACTATCTCGCAGCCGGCGATCCGCTGGAGACGTTTCTCGACGCGTTTCCGAGTGTGACGCGTCAGCAGGCCGTTGCGGCGCTGGAGCTGGCGGGCGAAGCATTGGCGGACCGAGCGCATCCTCGTTGACGCGTCTTTGCCGCTCAGCTGGTGCCGCTGTTGGTCGGTCTTGACGCACGCATGGTCCCCTAGATTCGGTTACCCCTGACGGATGCCGCAACTGTCATGATCATCGATCCATTCGCATTCATGCGAACGCATATCGAGAAACTGTCGCCGATGACTGACAGCGACTTCGCGCGACTCCGCGCGCATTTTCAGCCTCGAACGCTCAAACGCGGCGAGCACCTCTACCGGCAGGGCGTACCGTGCGAGACGGTTGGCTTCATCCTGAGCGGCTGCGTGCGCAGCTATCACGTGCGAGAAGACGGGAGCGAACACATCCTGTACTTTGCTCGCGAAGAATGGTGGGTCGCCGATCTCCAGAGTTTCTGGGAGGGCTCCGACTCCCGGTTCAACCTGCAGGCCCTCGAGCGCTGTCGAATGCTGGTGAGCAGCAAGCCGCAATTCGAAGGCTTGGTCGCAACCAATGCCTCGTACGGCGCGTTCTATCGAGCCAAAGTCGGGCGCGCGTACTCCGCAGCATCCATGAAAGTCGTGGTCGAGCGAACAGAAACAGCGGAAGAACGATACCGGCAGCTGGTGGCGGCTAACGAGTGGATCGTGGATCGTGTCCCGCTGCATCACTTGGCGTCCTTCCTCGGGATCCGACCGCAGTCGCTCAGCCGCATTCGCGCCAAGTGCAAAGACGAATCGACAGAAAAATTAACTTAGGTGAAGGCGTCGATTGCGGAACGCCTTCACTGTTCCTCCAACCCTTTGCTCTGGAGGAGCATATGCAACCCTTGATCGCCCAGTTCGACATTCCCGGGATGACCGCACAGCAATACGACGCGGTGATGGTGGACCTTGAGCGCGCTGGTCTGACCGCACCGCAAGGGCGCCGGATGCACATGGCACAGGAGGTGCCGGGTGGCTGGTTCGTCACCGACCTTTGGGACAACGGTGCGGATCTGGAGAAGTTCGCAGCCAAGCTCATTCCAATCCTGAACCAGAACGGCGTGAACCCGCCACCACCTCGCGTGACGCCGGCGCACAACATCGTCAGGGCGTAGTCGAAGCACATTGCACCTCGAAGGCCCTTCACCTCTATTTCCTTCAGGCAAGCGCCGCACCGAGCTGTCTATCAATAGTGCGCGAGCGACGTACGGTTGAGGGCCGCCTCGATGAGCGTTCCGGCGTAGGCATTGGCGACGCTCGCCGGCATGGCAAACGTCATCCCGCGTCGCCAACTCTCCGGTGCCTCAGGATGAACGCCGGTGAGAATCACCCATCCCTTACCCGAGGGCCCTTCGACAATAGCGGGCGTTCCGTCTGGATACTTGCCGACGACCGCACCCCAGCCCGTCAATTCCGGTCCATCCTCCCAGTAGTGCTCGATCGGCAGTGTATTGACGCCGGAAATAGAGACAGCGGCTTTGCGTATCCCACGGCGCTCCGCCGCGTAGAAGCCGAACCGTACGCCCGACGTCAGATTCACGCTGTTGTAGGAGGCATGTCCGGCCAGGAACGCTCCCGCGCAAATTCCCAGGTAGTTCAAACCACCCTGTACGGCACGGTGAATGTTCGCGGTTGTGCTCGGCGCCAGGCTTCCGCCGATGTCGATGAAGTTCCCGCCGGGAACAATCATCAGCCGATAGGCCATGAGTTGTGACGCGTTCATACCGTTCAACTGCCGAGAATTCGCGGTGGAGTATTGGAGATGGCGGTGCTTCAGGATTGCCTCAATTGCCGCAACCTCATTGGCCGACGTTCCGGTCCCACTAAACAGAAGGACTGGAGGAACACTGCTCGACGCGGATGGAGCGCAGCTCGCCAGTGCAAGTGAAATCAGCAATGGCAAGCGGGGCGACTTAACAACAGAGTACCCCATTCTATGCGATCCGCGCTGCCCACACCGCCGGTAGGCCACGCCAGCACACGGCGGAATGCGCGCAGATGACGGGGTCGAACGTGACCGTGATGCCGCGCCTCGATCTAATAGCAGGTCCATTGCGCGGAGTACCGTGCCACGTACTTCTGATCAACCGGGGAGTCCAGCGCACTCACTTGCGTGAGCGTGCGGCACGCCGCAGTGCGATCACCGGCGAGCTTCAGCAAATTGGCTTTCAACAGTAGCGCGCGGGCACTGTCACCGGGTGTTGCGATACGCGGCAGCATCCCGTCAACTCGGGCGATGAGTCCGCGTGCGCCCCCTGCGTCATCGCGTCCGATCAGCACGTCCAGGGAATCGCGCAC
>JANOKE010001113.1:0-9363 GCA_031419135.1 Gemmatimonadaceae bacterium | reverse complement strand
ACCTACCACGACACGCACGACAGCAAGTCGGGCCACGCGGAGGCGGTGCGCATCACGTTCGATCCATCGGTGCTCACATACGAAACGCTGCTGGAAGACTGGTTCTTCAAATTGCACGACCCAACCACAAAGAATCGACAGGGGAATGATACGGGAACGCAGTATCGGTCGGCGATTTTTTTCAGCTCACCGGAACAGCAGGAAACCGCTGAACGGGTGAAAGCGCGCGTGGAAGCGTCCGGAAAGTGGTCGCGACCGATCACGACAGATATTGTCGGGGCCACCACGTGGTATCGCGGCGAGGAGTATCACCAGGACTATCTGCAGAAGAATCCCGGCGGGTATTCCTGTCATTGGATGCGCGAGTAAGTCAGGACGACCGTTTGCGTCGCATCGGCCCACTACCGGCCGGTGCGACAGTCCAACCGTGTCCCACTTTGCGGTTGGTAACAGAGGCGCCCCTCCCGACCGGCCTGCTGTCGATCGCGTGGCCAAATGGTCCAGCGCGGCGACACGGAGCCGTTCTGCAGCTCTATCTGCTCAAGTTTCGCGCGATCGAGATCACTGGTGATGCCATCTGCGCGCATGGCCGCGAGAATGCGATCAAACTCGATGATCTCGAGTGAAAGCGGTGGCGTGCGGCTCGCACCGCCGTTCTGTCGATAGCTCCACGCCCCGTCAGTCGACTCGCGTGACGCGTCGAGACTGGCGAATCGGCTGGCGGAGGACATGCGAATGCGCAACGGACAGGCACCGTCCCGTCCCGAGGAACAGTTGATCTCGATGGACGTCACGGTTGCGTCGCTCACCCATTCGTGCTGCGCGCGCGCGAGCTGTGTGGCTACCGTGCTCAAAACGTTCGACGGCACGATGCGCGGTGGTGGCGCCGTGGGCATCGGTGTGTCGTTTTGTCCGACACGACGGCGCACTGCGCCATCGCGCGATGCACCATCAGTTGCGACCGACGCTTTCTGATTGCCCGGTTTCGCGGCATCGGCGGCAAAGCGTTGGGCCAGCGCGCGAATCGTCCACGTGGCCCCGACGGCAACAGAAACCAGCAGCAACAGCGCGACAGCGGCGCGCACCAGTGCGCGCCGGACGCGTCCTGCGATCGGTACGGACACCTTTACGGCATCGAACAGCGATTGCACATCCTGACGCCAGCGCCCGTCGCTCAATTCAAAAGCCTGACGGCGCATGAGAAGTGCCAGCGGTGGTGGCAGCGTCGCCCCGTGGGGCATCAACGCGCCCTCGCACAACACAGGAATCACGCGGGCCTTTTGATCGGCCAGTGCCGTGATGACTTCGAGTCGAACGAAGTCGTTGGGGTCGTCAATCCGCCGCGAACCGTCGTTGTTGATCCCGACCCAGCGCGGACCTATCGCCACCAGGACCACGACGGACTCGGCGAGTCGTTGTCGAAGGACACCGATAAAATCTTCCCCCGGCGCGATACCGCCGACATCCATGAACACGCGATCTGCCCCGAACACACGGACGAGTTCGTCGTGCAGGCGGCCCACGTGACCCGCTGTATCACCGCGCCGATAGCTCAGGAAGATTTTCTTGCGACGAGGCATGGGCGGAACACTTATGCACGCCAGAGACGGAACATCAACCGGGGGGATTCACCGGGCGGGCAAGGTAATCCACGCGCCAGCCTGCCAGATCTTCGCCCATGACATCAGCCACCGACAGGGCGAGCTCTCCCAATGCCTGGCTTGCCAACGGCGTATTGAGGTCGAGCTGCCCCAGGCGCTGCGAAAAACGCTCGAGTTGTTGCGCGCTGGCTTCTGTCCGGATGCCGATATCCTGGTATCCGGTTTGACTGGCAAAGCCGTGCAGGGCAGCGGCGAAGGCAGGACCCAGAATGCCGATCCCGGTCAGCATGGTTACTGTCGGCGGAGAGAGGTGCAATACATGCAGATGCTCGAGCACATGCGCCAGCGCCGCCGCAAACGCCAGCAGCAAAGGAATCCAGGGTAACAGGTGCAACCGATGTGCCGCTTGGTGAGCGAGTGCGTGTGCCGAGCGGTTGTAGTGCAGCTGGGCGTCAATAAGGTCACGTTCGATCTGCTCAGCCAACGCGCGCACGGTTGGTGCATCGAGAAGCATTGGCACCACGCCGACTTCGCGCACCAACGCACGATACCACCAGTTGACCCAGGCCGGACGAGGATCAGTGAGCACGGCGTGCGTGGGCACACGTATGACCGGTGAGGTGCGACCCAGTGGCCACAAGAACCCCAGATGTCGCAGGCGTTCGGCCAGCAGACGATAGTCCAACCACTTCCCGTGAAAGCGAAGTTTCCGACTGCGCACGAAAAGCAGAACGAGTATGCTCAGCAGCAACAGCTCCGAGATTGCGAAGATCATCTGGTAGCGGCTTTCGACCACACTGCCAAGCCACGCGCACACCACCGCAAATGGCGCGAGAGTCAGAATGGTGGCGAAGGTGGAACGGTGCCGGGCGCCATAGGCCGATGCGAAGTAGTCGGCGCGCCGAAACGCCGGATCGATCAGTGCGCTGCGCCGAGCGCTCATGGTTGGAGCAGTGGCAATGCGGCGCCAGGGAATCGCGACCGCGTTGAGCGACCGCGGAATCGCGCCCAGACTTGTTGCGCTGCCGACACCGGCCAGCATTCGCTGAACAATGCCGTACACTCGCGCGCCAACGTGTCGCGCGATGAATCCGGGCGGCGATTCCATGACGTAGTCGTGCATCATATCGGACCCATCGGGCGCTTCGAGCAAGCGCGTCACAACCTCATCGATGGCGACCCATACATTGGTCGTTGCGACGGGTGCACCAGCGGCGTCCAGCAAGGAAACGCGGGTTGGATCGTTCGCGTGCAGGTGAATAACGGGAAGACCATCGGCTCGAGCGCGGCTGATGACGTTGGCGGTTCCCGCCTCACCACGTGCCTCATGTCCATCCCACACGGCGATCATGAGATCGCAGTTCCAAACGAGGCGACGATTTGTCTCGACGAGCGTGGCCTCGTGCCGAACACGACTTTCGCCGGTGTCGGGCTCGTCCGCCGAAGGCTGCCCATCGAGCACCAGACGAGCCCTGGCCGAGTCCCAGAGCGCCCGAGTGGGTGTGCCCGGTGCGCAGCGTTCCGCGTACGTGGCAAGGTCGTAGGGCGCGATGATATCGAGGACAAAGCCCGACGTTGGTTCGACCGCCACGGCAGCGGCGAGCTCGTCCGCGCCTTCCGCGAGCGCACTGATCAGGGCGAGCGATGGAGCTCCTGCGGCAAAGATCGGCGCATGATTTTGCAGCACGGCGCCTGCCGCTGCACGAATGCGGTCGAGGACGATTCGCAACGTCGATGACACCTGTTCGGCGCGATCCCGATCGAGGCGCTCGTCCATCGCCTGATGCGCATCGCGCCATCGGTGGCCGGTAATACCGATCCGAAGGGCGAGCCGTGGACGTGCGGCGATTTCGGGCATGGGCAGAACTTGGGGGCAGCCGCTCGCGGGATGCAAGGCGGTACCGAAAACACCTTCGCGCAGCGCAGGTGCTTGTTCCCACAGAATGTCCGGGCGCTATATTCGCCGTTCGCGCAATTCAGGAGCTCGTCATGTCTGCCGCATCGCCACTACCGCCATCCGCGCCGCCGGCAGCACCTCCGTCACGTCGCGTGCTTGAGGCGTATGAGAAGGTGATCATCGGGTGCGGGGTGGTTGGACTGATCGTCATTGCTGCGGCGATCATCGGTTTGCCGGCACCCGATGCCGGCGCTGCCGACACGGCGCCCACGGTCGTGATCGAAAATCCATGAGGATGATGAGGGCGTTCCCGGCAAGCCTGTCAGCGGCGGCGATCACCGGTTGGGTCGGCGGCGCCGCGGCGTGGGCAATCACCAGCGGATGGCGCGACAGCTCAGCGCTCCTGTCGTCTTACGACCGAATCGATCAGTACGTGGCGCTGACGATGGGCGCCTGCATCGGCGCCTGCGTTCTTGTTGGACGCGCCCGCCATCGACGCGAACCGTTGCTACCGGCCTTTGGCGCCGGACTGCTGCTTGGTGGCGTTGCGGCGCTGATGGGTGCGACGTACGGTCTCCTGTGGCGCAGCTCGGAGTCATCGCTTGGCTTCGTATTCCAGCGCATCGCCACATGGACCTTGCTGGCGGCATTCGCGGCAACCGCACTCTCGATGTACTCACGACACTGGCACCTGAGGTCAAGCGGCGAAAGCCTCGCATTGGGGGCGCTGGGCGGTGCGATCGCCGGTCTCATCTTCAGTCTGCCCGGACCGGCCGACGTCTGGTTGCCGCTGGCCATGACGTGGTGCGGCGGTGCCATCGGACTCGCTGCGGTGGGTCCGGCGATGTGGCGCGCACCAGTGGTCGTGCAGCTTCAACCACCGCGCGGTCGTCGACATTCACTCTGGTCGTTGCATGAGTGTGCCATCGAAAACGGATGGTCCATGGCGTGGGCGGAGGCGCGCGTGGGCTGCGTGAACGACATGGTGTACGTGTATCCTCCACCGGCTGGCGCCATTCTCGATGGCTATCCACTGTACCGCGTGCTGCCACTCACGCGCACGGGAATGCTCGCCGTGGGTCGAACGCGGCTGCGAGTCACGCTGCGGCGGTCGTCGTGACGACTGTCACTCGCCAAACGATAGCGTGGCGTATTGCCATCGCCGCCAGCTCGATGCTGGCTTCGTGGACGCCACTCACTGGGCAGTCGGCGGTGATCGAGCCGCCCATTTCCGCGCAGTTTCGGCTGGTGCGTTGCGGACCACAGCTCGCCGCCGCGTGTCTTGCCACCAAACTGCTGCTGTCGCCGAGTAGCACCGTAGGAAGCGTACCCGAAGCAGCTCCCATGCGATGGAGTGCGCAGTTGGCCGGTGTTGACATGATTGGGCCCACGCAATCGCTTGTATCGGGTGCGACGCAACCAGACATCACGCCTGTTTTTGGCGCGCCGATACTCCCGGCATCCTCGCTGGCTCGTGCCGCATTATCAGGGATCGTCACGCTCGACGCGCCAAGCGGCGCGGTGGTGCGCGTGCGAGCCGTGTGGCGACCTCCCCTGTTATCGCTGCCGGCGTTTGTTGGCGTGGCCGACTCGGCGTCGCTCCCGGAAGCGGTGCGCGAGGCGTTGTCGGCTGGTGTTGAGCCGCCCGGCGTTCGATCGTTACTGGCGCTCGTTTTGACGCTGGCCGGGGTTCTGCTGGTCGCGATTGTGCCGAGATTTCTTTGGCCAGACTATCGGGAGTCGGACGAAGACATGGCACGGCAGGTCGCGGCGGCGCGAGCGCTGCTATCAACACAGGAGTTGGAGCAAATGCGCGGCAAGGCACCGCGCGAAGGGAAGGCACGCAATCCGGAAGAACAAACCCGCGTTTCCAGCATACACCGGCCACCGGGCCTATGAGACGAGCACAGGTGATGATCGCGCTGGCGCTGATCGTGTTTGCCGGGGCATCGACCATGGGTGCACAGGTTCGACGGGCGCCGGTTGAGCCGAGCACGCGACAACAGGAGCGTGCGTCCATGTTGCGCTACTGCAATCACCTCGACTCGATCTCGGTGCCCACAGCGGCGGGTATTCGCGATCGGACCGACTGCTGGAAACGCATTCAACTGGAAGGGATGGGAGACGCGCTGGTTGAATCGCGTTACCGCGCCGCCGTGCGCGACTACGACATCCTGCTTGCTGCCGATTCCGCGCGTCGGGCCATTGCCGCGCGCGAAGCGCAGGTGGACGCGCAACTGGCCATGGTGCAGCGCGCCCTTTCGGCGCGCCAATTTATTGTCGCCGATTCAACGTTGAAGATCGTGCTCGCCTTACAGCCGCAAAACCAGCGTGCACTGGCCTTCGCGGAACGCGTGGTCACCTTGCGACGCGCGGCCCAACTGCGACGCGCGGTGTATATCGTGGCCGGCGTCGTGCTGCTGGCCGCGCTGGTGCTGAGTGTGATGGCCCGCGTGGTGGCGGTGCGGCAGGCGCGCGCCGTCATGGCGGCGCGGCTCAAGTCGGCGGAGCGCAAGGCGATGGTGCGCATCATCGATGGCGTCGGGCGCGGCAAGATGTACACGTTGGACGGCCCGCTGTTTCGCATTGGCTCGGCGGAGTCGGATCGTCCGGAAGAGAAAAACGATCTGGTGCTCAGTGATGAAGCGGCGTACGTGTCGCGCTATCACTGTGTGATTCTGCGCAAGGATGGTCACTTCTATCTGATCGACTCCAGTCTCAACGGCACCTATGTGGATGACAAGCTGGTCGAGAAGGGCGAACCCAGGCTTCTCGAGGACGGGGTGGAGTTCACCCTGTCCGGTGTGACGCGACTCAAGTTCCTGTTGGTCTGACGATCGGACGCGGGCGCGACCCGGGGAGTCCATCAATCGTCCACTTGTCGCGACGATCGGCAAAGCGATCGATGTGCAGATGAAGACCGGTTCCGGCGCGGTCGGGAAGCCCGGCACGAATCGCCGCCTTCACCTGTCGTTGCAAGATGGAGTCCTGCGAGAAGTCCTTCACGCGGATGCCGTACGACCGGCATTGCGCGACCACGAAGGCGACCTGCTCCGGCGACATCGTCATGCTGCGCAAATCGAGGGCGCCGCCTTCGCCGTACAGCGTGAGATGCTCGGCGTGATCGCGCCCCGACACGATGACCGGCCGGCTGAAGCGAAGACGAAAGGCGCCAGACACCAGATCGAATGCGTGCTCGAATTGCGCGCGCGAGAGTGCCGCGGTGCGAATCTTGTCGGCGCGCATCGTTGACCGGGCTCCGACATACGCAGCCGGCACAGTGAGTCGGCGCTCGCGATACATGGCCGCGACAGAACTTTCAAGCGCCTGAATGCGCGGCTTCACCTGGGGATGGTTGCGCACGTGGCTGAGGGCGAGCGTATTGATGCCGCGTGCAAACTCCTGTGTGGCCTCGTTCGAAATGCCCATTTCGAGCAATGCGTTGCCGCGCTCGAGATGATCGTAGGCGACGACCAACAGCGAGTCGAACTCAATCGCCTGGCGGTCGGACAGGATGGCGCTCGTATCCGCGGCAGTGCGCTGACCATACCAAACCATGGTGGTCGCGATCGCCACGAGCAAGCAGGCCGAGGCGACGATGCCAACCAGCGTCCATGGAAAAGGCCGCTCGGGCACTTTGAAGCCGTCGGACTTTCGGCGCTGCTGTGACTGGCGTTGGTCGCGCGGCACTGGCATCTCGACCGTGCGGCGTTCGCCGTTCACGAACTCCCACTGGTGAGTGACCGAGAGGGCAAGGATATCGCGATCAAAGAGCCATGCGGGGCCCGCGAGCGCGTGGCCGTTCACCGCGACCGTCGGTTCCCCTTCGGCGATCAGCCACCGGTCGCTGCGAAACTCCAGCACACAATGCCGGGGATGCACGCCGTTTTCGTTAATGAAAATGTCGGCGGTGTTGGCGTTGCCGATTACCAACTGTTCCCGTCCGTCGAGCGGGATGATATCCCCCAGTGTGGGCGGAACCGGCGAAAGCCACGCGTTGAATCGCCGATCGGTGGACATGGCGGTGATGACGGTGGTGACGGTGATATGACGGTGATGACGGTGGCCGACGTGTCGACTCACGTTCCGGCCGGGACCTAAAGCTGACTCCTCGCATTGGCAAGTGCCACGTCTTCCTGGCCATCGCTCGCCAAGTCAACAGTTGAGCAGGCTGCGGGACACTGCCGGGAGCGCTACCTTCGGATTGAGTTCCCCGACTTCTTTCGCCCGAGCATCCCCGTGCGTCTCGCTATTGCCCTCGCCGTTGGAGCAGTCGCGCTTGCCGCCAACGCGATCCCCATCGCCCAACAGACTGTCGATGTCCTGATTACCGGTGCGACGGTGTATGACGGCACCGGAAGTCCGGGACGCGTGGCCGACGTCGGTATCCGCGGCGACCGCATTGTGTTTGTCGGACGCGCGCCAGCTGGCTCGACTGCGGCAACGCGTATTGACGCCAAAGGCCTGCTCGTTTCGCCCGGATTCATCGACCCGCACACGCATACGTACGAGGGATTACCTCGTCTGAATGCGGAGCGTCGACAAAATGCGTCGTCACTGATGCAGGGCATCACGACTGTGGTGCTGGGCGCCGACGGCCGCGGGCCGATCGAGGTGGCGCGCATCATGGACGAATCGGAGCGCGCGGGGCTTGGTACCAACACGTATGCGCTCACGGGTTTCGGCACGGTGCGCAGTCGCGTGATGGGTGCGTCGTCAGCGCCAGCCAGCAAGGTGCAGATCGATTCCATGCGCGCACTCATTACACAGGCCATGCGCGAGGGTGCGTATGGTGTAGGGTCGGGCTTGTTCTATGCGCCACAGAGTTACGCCAACACCGAAGAAGTGCTTGCGGTGGTGTCGGCGGCGAAGCCGTTTGGCGGCGTGTACGACACCCATCAGCGCGACGAGAGTTCGTATTCCATCGGGCTGTTGGCCTCGGTGCGCGAGACCATTCGCATTGGCTGTGAATCGGGGTTGACGGCCAACGTTGGCCACATCAAGGCGTTGGGCGTGGATGTGTGGGGCAAGGCGGACAGTGTGCTTGGGATTATGGCCGAGGCCCGGAAGCGCGGGTGCACGGTTACGGCCGATCAGTATCCGTGGACGGCCAGTGGGACGGGATTGAGCGCCGCCCTGCTGCCGCGCTGGGTACAGGCTGGTGGTCGCGATTCGATGTTGGCCCGCATTGCTGATGTGAACCAGCGCGAAACCATGTTGCTTGAGATGCGCGACAATCTCCGTCGGCGCGGTGGTGACAGCACGATTCTGCTGATCAACGGAAATGCGGCGGCGAAGTCGTACGTGGGCAAGACGCTCAAGCAGGTGGCGGCGGAACGGGGAAAAACTTCGGTGCAGACCGCATTGGAAATGATTCGCGACGGTCTCGACATGGGTGTCGCCTCGTTCAACATGACCGAGGCGGATATTGAAGTGTTCATGCGCGATCCGCACGTGATGACCAGCTCCGATGGGTCGGACGGACATCCGCGCCTGTACGGCACGTATCCGCGCAAGATCCGTCGGTACGTGTTGGACAAGCCAGTCATAACGATGCAGCGGATGGTGCGGGCCAGTGCAGGGCAGGTGGCCGAGACGTACGGACTGACCGATCGCGGTGTGTTGCGGGTGGGTGCTTTCGCCGATGTGATCGTGTTCGATTCGAAGACCATTCGAGACGAAGCGACGTATACGGAGCCGACAAAACTGGCGTCGGGAACGCGGTGGGTATTCGTGAACGGCAAGGCGGCGGTGAGCGAAGGCAAGGTTACGGGAACGCTGGCCGGGCGGGGATTGCGGCGCGCGGTGAAGTCGGCGCGATAGGGCTGTTCTATTTCGACGCTGCTGCTTTTCGCTGGGCTGCGC